>CAZMLU010000028.1:12659-22758 GCA_964567295.1 uncultured Desulfovibrionaceae bacterium | reverse complement strand
GAAATAGCAGAAGATTATCGGGTCGATTATATTTACATGGGTAAACACAATTACCCTGCTTATGAAAAAGTGCTTGTCGGAGAAACATCACGAAGCGTAATTCAGAATTCTCTTATTCCGGTAATTTTAATTGAACAGGAAAATGGAAAAAACAGAACTTAAAGTTAACGCCGTACGGAAAGCTGAGAGATAAATCTGCCAGATGAGGTTATGCCATGATGGAAAACATGTTTCTGACTGTGCCACAGGAAGAAGAAAGCTACCGTCCCTGTTTACTGACCGGAAACCACTTCCTTTCTTTTCCGGAGATAGTCCCCCGCAGTGGAGCTCTTGATTCCATAAATATTTTGCACGGGTCAACCTCGGCCCTGCTGGAATTCTGCGGAAACGGCGAGAAGCCCTTGCTGGAACCGTTTTGCAGGGCAGAAGGCCGTGAGCTGCACCTCTCCGGGCGCCTCTTTTGGAGATACCGGCACTACTGGGAACCCTGCTTTACGGTGCGGGGCGGAGGCTGGCAGTTGGCAGGAAATATCGTGGCGCCCCCCGGTTACCGGGGTGCTGTTTATATTATGACCTTCACCAACTCGGGGCAGAGTGCCCGGACGGTGGAGTTGGGCTGGAGAGGGACCTGGGGCAACCTGTATCGCACCGTTTTTACCCGCAAGCCTCTGCCTCCTGGTAGCGGCAGGGTATACTTTGACCGCTGGACAGAGAGCCTAGTGCTGGAGGGGGGAATGGAAACCCCCCTGGCAGCCCTGGCTTTTTCTTCTTCCGGGGGCGGCAGGTGGAGCTACGCGCCTTCCCCGGATCGTTCCACCTGCGCTTTCAGTCTCACGGCCACTCTCCAGGTTCCCGCGGGTGACAGCCGCAGCCTGGCTTTATACATAGGCGCCAATCGAGAGGGCGACGGGGCCGGCACCGTGCTGGTGGACTTAAGACGCCGGGGGTGTAAGGAATTACAGGTAGAGAACCGCCGCTGGCTGCATGAGCATGCCCTTGCTTTAAGCGGCCGCTCTCTCCGCATGGAGTCCCTCCTCAATCGCAATCTTTTTTTTAATTACTTTTTTGCCCAGGGTCGTGCCCTGGATACGGAAGAGTTGCTTTCTCTTACTTCCCGGTCTCCGCGCTACTATGTTTCCGCTGCTTTCTGGAGCAGGGACGCACTGCTGTGGAGCTTTCCCGGGCTCTTGCTGGTGGATACCGATGCTGCCCGGGAGCTCCTGGTGGGAATCTTCGAGAGGCACTCCGGAAGGGCCGGGGAGCACGCGCATTATTTGAACGGTGCGCTTCTCTATCCCGGCTTTGAATTGGACCAGCTCGCTGCTTTTGTCCTGGCCTTAAAATACTACCTGGGGTTTTGCGGGGGTTTTACCCTGTTAAAGGAAGAAGCTATCTTAGAGGGATTGAAAAAAGTGGTGGAGAAGCTCCTATCCCGGAGAGATGCCAGGAGCGGTCTCTATGGCACTTTCCTGGACCCTTCTGACGATCCGGTGCCTTATCCCTTTTTGACCTATGACAATGCCCTGGCCTGGTGCTCGTTAAAGTTTTTGGCCCGGCTGCAGCGGAGACATCTACGGGGAGTGGAGTTGGGGGGTAAGGACGAGGATCTCTCTGCGGCGGCAGAGGAATTAAAGAAGGCTGTTTACCGCCACTGCGTGGTCCGGGGGCCACTGGGGCCCATGTTCGCCTGGGCCGTGGACGGTCGGGGAGCCTATAAGCTCTATGATAACCCTCCCGGGAGCATGCAGCTGCTGTCCTACTACGGTTTTTGCAGTCCCGAAGAGCAGGTCTACCGGAACACGGTAGAGTGGATCCGTTCAACCCACAATCCCTATTTTAATCATGATGCGGCTTTTGCGGAAGGAGGTTCCCTGCATGCTGCCAATCCCTGGCCCCTGGCTGCGGCCAATGATCTTTTAAGCCAGAACAGAGGGGCTTTAGATTTTCTGGAAAGGGCCTCTATGGATGGCGGTTTTTGCTGCGAGACGGTTTTTCCGCACAGCGGTATGGCTGCCACCGGGCTGGCTTTTGCTTCCGGGGCGGGTTTTTTGGCTTATGCCCTCTGGTACCGGCTGGTGCGCAAAGCTCTTGAAACCCCGGAGCGAGCGTAAAATGGTTTAGTAGAGCGAATCATCACTGCCCCCGGAAAGAGATCTATAAAGGAAAGGCTGGTAGCGGCGGTAGAGCTCAGGGTTTGTATCTCCCAGGTAAGGGTGAGCCGAGCGCAGCTCCCGCAGTGCTTCCAGGTCCAGCTCCGCTACGGCCATATCATTACCGTCAGGTTCCGGCGTTTCGGCCAGTATCCCGTCCCCGCCAGGGCTGAGCTCCAGGGGAGCGAATATGCCGGCCCGTCCGCTAAATTCGAAACCGGCGAAGCTGCCCACCAGCGCGCTGCGGATAGCATAGGTGGGCAATTCCTGTGCCCGTGCCCAGGCGCCTCGCAGGGCCAGGGAGGGATTATAGGGTCCGGGGTCAGCGATGGGGATCATGTTAATTTCCGCTCCCTGCAGGCCCAGGATGCGGAAACTCTCGAAATAGGTAGCATCCATGCAGATGGGCATGGAAAGCGTGCCGATGGGTGAGGGGAAAACCTGAAATTGCCTGGCCGGGCTGATCCCCCATTTTAGCTCAGTGGGGAAGAGGTGCACCTTGTCCTGGGTACCCAGGAGGCTGCCTTCGGGCCCGTAGAGGTAAGCGCGGTTAACAACCTGGCCGGCACGGTTCTGCACCATAAAGCTTCCGGCCATTATGTAAAGGCCGTAAGCCACTGCCAGCCGTGAAAAGGTCTGGAGGGAAATCTTCTCCACCAGGGGGGCGGCAGAACGCACAATATCCGAAACAGGGACATCTATCAGGGAATTTTTGCTGTCGGCAGAAGGGGATTTTTCTTGCAGTTCTTTTATTCCGGGAAGCATACCCAGGAGCGCGAGCCCGTTGTTCTCGGGGAAGACTACCAGGGAGGCATCCCTGGAGGCGGCTTTTTCCACGTGGCGCCGCATATCCGCGGCGTATTCCAGGGGGTCCCGGCAGGGTTTCAGTTCAACCTGTGCCGCGGCGGCACGGATCCTGGTGAAGGTCCTCGGGGCGGAGCTGAATCTATTGTTGCCTTCCGCATGATAGGGGGGTAATATATGTTTTTTCCCTTCTTCCTGTGTTTCCGGGGGTTCTGGGGGGTAGAGCCGGGGTAGATAATCCCGGTAAGCCGCCGGGTTTAAAAGGGAAAGCAGGGGATATTTTTGTATCCATCTTTCCCTGGCTTCAAAATCCAGGTCTGCACTCACGGCCTTTTGCCCTTTTTCGCCCTGGGCGAGGTAGCCGCTACTGCCGGGAGTTATTTCGCAAGGAGCATGAACAGCACTCAGGCCGCAGAACTCTTTTTCTCCTATTTTTTGACAGAGCTGGCTCTCCAGGCAAAAGAACTGGTTTTGCTGAACTTCGCGCCACATTCCTGCCGCTTGCTGCCAGGGATTATAGGGGGAGGTGAGGAGGGCCCCGGGATGGCAGATTAATTCTGCGCCCTGCAGGGCCAGGATGCGGCTGACCTCGGGGTAGCGGGAATCCGTTCCCACTACAATCCCCAGTTTTCCCAGAGAGGTTTGGTACACGGACAGCTCTACGTCGCGGGAAAAGCCCTGCTTTTTCTCCTCACGGGAGAGGTGGGTCTGTCTCTGCTTGCCCAGCGTTTCCCCACAGGGGTCCAGGAGCAAGGCGCTTTGGTAGAGCTTTCCTCCCTCTTCTTCAACCAGGGTTCCGGGAAGGAGGTAACAATCAAATTCCAGGGCCAAACGGGAATGGATTTGCAGGAAAAGAGAATTTAATTCTCGGTCCCGCCGCCTGTATTCCTGCAGGGCTTCTTCAAGGGATGCAGTATTTCCTAATAACCCGCTTTTCCAGAATAGAAGCAGGGCACTGTGCGCAGGGAGAAGTGCCAGTTTGGTTTGGGCCGGAGCACTGTTAATTTGTTCCTGCAGGTAAAATTTATAGGAGTCGATGTTGTCAAGAGGTGCGCCTGACAGGGAAAGGGCCATAACATGCAAGATCTTTTCACTCCCGTCCATAACCTAATTATGCAAAAATAATTACCAGAGTGGTGTTTCTATATATGCCTGCTTCAACATTATTTCGCCGTTTTGAGCTGCAATCCTCTAGCCTAAAACAAGTGCGAAAAAGAAGAAAATAGTGGCAGAAAATTATTCACATCTGACTTATTAAATGATAGGATAATAAGATGATAGTGTTGCAGCGGAAATTTTCTTATAGGGGGGTAAAGGATAAGCAACTATGAGGGAGGAGAAAAATGCCTGAGAAAAAGGTTACCATTACGGTTAATGCTGCTAACTTGGACCTTGAGGGCTGCCTGGAGTTGCCCACTGTAAAGCATGCTGTCCCGGGGGTGGTGCTCTGCCATCCCCATCCTCTGTATGGCGGGAATATGGACAATAATGTAGTGATAGCGGTTACCCGTGGATTGTCGGAGAGAGGGATAGCTTCCCTGCGCTTTAATTTCCGCGGAGTAGGCCGCAGCGAGGGGGCTTTTGCAGAGGGGGTCGGAGAGAGGGACGATACGGAGGCAGCTTTGTCTTTTTTGCTGGAATGCGAGGAGATCGCTCCGGAGCATATCGGGTTAGTGGGTTATTCCTTCGGGGGATTAGTAGCCCTGCCCGTGGGTGCTAACAGTTCGCTGGTTAAGGCCCTGGCCGCAATTTCTCCTGTTATCCCGGCCGATTTTAGGTGGGAAAAGGAAAAGCCACAACTGATCTTGTGGGGAACTGAAGATATGATGGTCCCCCTGCCCACAGAAGAGCAAAGGGAGAAAATGGCCCGGTTTGCATGGCTGGAAGTGATAAGCGGCGCGGATCATTTCTGGTGGGGCTTTGAGGATCGGGTTTCTGCCCTGGTGGGGGATTTTTTGAAAGAGCATCTGGGCGCCTAGGCGGTCGGTTGTTGCTTTAGTATACGATAATTTGGAAAACGTTCATGATTGAGGAGTCAAGATGCTGCAAGAGCTATTGCTTTTATTTCTGCTGGGTTCAGGCGGATGGATGCTTTTCAGGGTTTTGCGACTGCCTGTTCCCGGTTTGTTGGGAACTATAGTCGTTATAGGAGGGCTGCGGGCGACGGGTTTTGATCTTCCCACATCTCCTCCCTTTTTGATCTATCTTATCCAGGTGTTGCTGGGGTTTTTTGTGGGAAGCAGGGTGACTGCTGATACTGTTTACCAGTTAAAAAGCATGCTCCTTCCGGCCCTTTTAGTGGTTACATGGGCCCTTTTTATCGCCCTTTTCTTTGGTTATATACTATCCGCCATTACTTTTTTGGACGGCTATACCTCTATTCTTTCCTCCAGTATGGGCGGCCTTCCGGAGATTACAGTTATCGGCGTGGCCACCGGTGCGGATGTAGCGGTGGTGATCCTGATGCAGACCCTTCGCATGGTGATTAGTATTGTAGCCTTTCCGTTCCTGCTCAAGTACTGGATGCGCAGTAGAGAAGGGGAGGAAAAGGAGTTAGGGCTGTCCCAGGCTAGCGAAAGGAACGGGGAGCCTCTCCAGGATGGGGGACGGGAAAGCACTGGGGCAGGCGTGCTTGAGGAAAAGGCTGCGGTTCCCGGCTTTTTTTCAGGGTGGGCCCTAACGCTGAAAAACGGTTTGTTGGAGTTCCGAGAAGTGCTGCTTGATAAGCTTCGAGCAATTAAGGTTATGCATTTTCCCTCTTTGCTGAGGGGGCTGCTGGCTTTACTGGCCGCAGCAGGTGGCGGTGCCTTGTTTCACCAGCTGGGCATTCCGGCAGGAACCATGCTGGGCTCGACTCTGGTTCTGGTGGTAATTTCTCTTTTTTTGTTTCCCGTTAGAAGTCCTTCGCCGGGAGTGTTTTCCTTTATGCTGATCGGTGTGGGGCTTATCGTTTCCGATAATATTTCCCCTGCCACCCTGGATACTTTGTCTTCGGGAGAAATTCTCTTTCCCGCCTTACTTGCTACACTGGTTATTTTTGCCACGTCCCTTTTAGTCGCTTACCTCATTAGTAAGTTAGCCGCGTGGGATTATCCCACCAGCTTTTTGGCAGCTGCACCGGGCGGTTTTACCGTTATGGTCTCCCTAGCTATCACCCATGGTAAAGACCCGTTAAGAGTATCCATGATTCACCTCAGCCGCCTGCTGGCTTTAAAGACTGTCATTCCACTTTATTTCTGGTTTCTCATTTAGATTTTAACCTTCCTGCTTCTCAGGGTTAGGGAAAATATGGTGCACTTTCTCCTGAAATTTTCCCTTTATAATTAACATTTTAAATAGTATAATATTTAAAGAGATGAAAATTAAGGGTTGCATTTTCAGTGGTGAGTAGTATAATTAATAATAAATATTAATAAAGAAGGAGTGTTGTTTATGTTGTTGTAAGTAATTCTATGCTGCAGTGTATAAGTTTTTTATTAACAGCACACTTAACAGTTTAAGAAAGGGGTTTTAAAACATGCCATCATTAAAAGGTTCTCAAACGGAAAAAAATCTTCTTACCGCATTTGCCGGTGAATCTCAGGCCCGCAACCGCTACACTTATTTCGCCAGCCAGGCTAAAAAGGATGGATTTGTGCAGATTCAGGCTGTTTTTGAGGAAACGGCCAACCAGGAAAAAGAACATGCCAAGCGTCTTTTTAAATTTTTAGAGGGAGGAGAGGTTGAGATTCAGGCCTCTTTTCCTGCAGGAGTAATCGGAACCACGGCTGAAAATCTCAAGGAGGCTGCGGGAGGAGAAAATTACGAGTGGACTGATATGTATCCTTCTTTTGCAAAAACAGCAAAGGAGGAAGGTTTCACTGATATTGCGAAAGTATTCGAGTCTATAGCAGTAGCTGAAAAACAGCATGAGAAAAGGTATCTGGGCCTACTTTCCAATGTGGAAGGAGGGACCGTTTTCAAGAAAGATACAGCGGTAGTATGGTTCTGCCGCAACTGCGGTTACATTCATGAAGGCAAGGAAGCACCCGAAGAGTGTCCTTCCTGTGATCATCCGCGGGACCATTTTGAGCTGCTGGCGGAAAACTGGTAGAAGGAACGAATCGGAATCTTAAAAGGGAGGGAAAGAAATGACTGAATTAATGCAGGTTTACAAGTGCGACATTTGTGGTAATATCGTGGAGATGCTTCATACGGGGCAGGGGGAGCTGGTTTGCTGCGGAGCGCCGATGAAGCTGCAGGCCGAGAATACAGTAGATGCCTCTAAGGAGAAGCATGTCCCGGTGGTGGAAAAAACCTCCGACGGCTTTAAGGTTAAAGTAGGCAGCGACCCCCATCCCATGGAGGATAAGCATTATATCGAATGGGTGGAGATTATCTTCGATGGTCGGATTTGTCGTAAGTGGCTCAAGCCGGGTGATACCCCGGAGGCTATTTTTGTGACGGATGCGGAGCAGGTCCAGGCACGTGAGTACTGCAATATTCACGGGCTGTGGAAAAAATAGTAAGCCAGGTTATTCTAAACCCGTATCAGGGGAAGGTGCCATTTCGTCCTCACTTCCATTTTCAGGAAGAGAGGGCGCAAATGGCATCTTTTTTATTTGGGCGCAGGATTTTTTCTAAACAGCAAGAATTCTATACGGCATAACAATAAGTAAAGGGTGTGAGTGTTAGAAACTATGGCCGAGAATGTCTTTTTAAACGGAAAATACTGCAAAAGCGAAGAGGCCCTGGTCTCTATCGAAGACAGGGGTTTTATTTTCGGCGACGGTGTCTACGAAGTGATGAGATGTTACAAGGGCAATCTTTTTGAGATCGAAGAACATCTTTTACGCCTGGAACGGAGTGCCTCCAGGATAGCTCTTCCCTTACCTTATTCAGGGGGAGAAATAGGTGATATTTGTAATAACCTGGTCCAAAAAAGCAAAGCCCGGGATGCCATTTTGTATCTACAGGTGACCAGGGGTATAGCACCCAGGGTGCATCATTTCCCTTCATCCATCTCGCCCACAGTAATGATGAAGGTATACGAGATTGATGAAAAAGAAGTCCTGGAGAGAAAAAACGGGGTAAAGGCAATTTCCCTTCCCGATGAACGCTGGGACAACTGTGACATTAAATGTATAAATCTCCTCCCCAATGTGCTGGCCAAGGAGAAGGCCCGTAGCGAGGGAGCTTATGAGGCTATTTTTGTCGGCAGCGAGGGCGTCAGTGAGTGTGCTTCCAGCAACGTATTTTGTGTCAGTGAAGGCACGGTTTTTACAGCTCCGCTAGGAAAAAAGATCCTGGCCGGTATATCCCGGGGAGCTGTTCTAAAACTGGCGCAGGAGCAAGGCATAGAAGTTGAGCTGAGCTACCCCTCTTTGGCGCTGCTGCAGAGTGCTGAAGAGATCTTTATCACCAATACCGTCGACGAGGTGACACCCGTCACCGACCTTGACGGAAAAACTGTTGGAAAAGGAAAGGCAGGACCTGTCACCCTGCGCTTGCAGGAGTCGTTCCGGGAGATGGTATATGACTTTTTAGGGGCACAGAAGGGTTAAACCCAACTTTCCCCTGCTGCAGCTTTACCTCTAAACCCGGTTTTTCAACCGTGCCGGTTAGGAAGTAATCCGGGCCAGGGCTGACGGTAATTCGGTCAGCCTTTCCAGGATCAGGTCAGGTTGTTCTCGCCTGAGCTCTTCCGGAGCGTTTTGCCCACCCAGGAGGATCCCGATCTTGATACCTGTTTCCCGGGCGGCATAGAGGTCGGAAAAGCTGTCCCCGATATGGATGGTTTCTTCTCGGGTTGCACCTGCCCATTCCATGGCCCTTATCAAACCTTCCCCCGAAGGTTTTAAAAAACGCACCTCATTGCGGGTCAGGATCAGGCCGAATTGATCCTGAAGCCCAAACCGGGGCAGCACCTTTTCCAGGCCTTTTCTGCCCACGTTGGTGACGAGGGCTTTGTGATAACCCTCGAGCTTTTCTATGGCCTCTTCCAGGCCGGGCTTGGGCTGCCAGCGGGAGGCCGCATCCAGGTCGTAGCGGTCATAGATCTGGTCCATGAGCAGAAAAAGCTCCTCCTCCAATTCCCACTCTTCCTTTTTTTCCTGCAGCAGGTTGTATAAAAGGGCATAATCTTTTTCCTGCAGCGCCTGGCGCGGAACCTTCTTGTTCCTGGCCAGGATTTGGTGGACCTCTTCCACCGCCTCTACCAGGTTCCACTGAAAATTTACCAGCGTACCTTCCCAGTCCAGAGTCAAAAGTTTTACCATTATTATTACCTCCCGGATCTGAAATAATTAAAATGTCTAGGGGACGGGGTTGTTGACAACAAAGTTGTCAACAACCCCGTCCCCTAGACAACTACATGTCGGCCTGGGGAGAGTCTTTATCAACCCGGTAGCTTTGGCACCGGCAGTTAAAGAAGGAGGATAGCAGTTCTAGCAGCCGGTCCCTGGCGGAGATGACGTTATCTTCTGTCGCGCCTTTGAACCCGTCGATGGGGAAAAAGACCCGCGTCGATTCCTCGGTACACTTGGCTTTTTCTCCCTGTCGCCAGACCCACAGCCGGGTTCTGACTTCCAAATCATCGGCATAAACCGGTTCGCCCGGTGGGACTTCTTCTTCCATATCGCTGCCAAAGGGGGTAAAACGGTCCCCCTGGCTGCTGAAACGGATTTGAATATTGCTCTGCATTTTATCAAGGTCGTGGGCGCCCATGGGCACCATGTCGGTGACGGCCACGGCGTTGGCCAGGTTCACTATATTATTTATACTGGGGAAATGGGGTTTTTTAGAGATTCTTTTCAGGAGCGCTTCGATGGAGGAGGGGAATTTGTTAGGGTTAATTCCCAAACTGGTAAATGCGTCCCTCCAGGCGGCGATCTCCGGTAGTTCTTTGATGTTACTGTCTTTAAGGAGCTGGTGGGCCTTTTCCACGGATTCCCGGAGCAGCTCTTCGATGGCTGGAACATTGACCTGGTTATCTATTCCTTCGGCCACCACCACTGCCACACAGAAATCGGGGAACTTTTCCATTAGCTCCGGGCTTAGTATAAAACGCATCTTTCAGGCCTCCTCTTATTATTGGCAGGTTCGCCGGCCGGTTTTCACGGGCGCACCTGCAGTCCTTACAAATAGAATTATAACACCCGTGCCCT
>CAZMLU010000028.1:0-12559 GCA_964567295.1 uncultured Desulfovibrionaceae bacterium | reverse complement strand
CCCTGCCATTTACGGAGGGCAAAACAACTTTCCAAGATACCTTCCCTCTTCCCTACCACTTACGGAGGGCAAAATAACTTTCCACGATACCTTCCACGTCTTCGGTGAAAAGGGGTGGATGGATGTTGGTGCCCTCACCGGGAAGCTCTTCCATGTAAAAGCGACGGGGAAAGCGGTATTCACTTTTCGTTTCCCCTTCACGCACGTTGAAGCGGTGCTGCAGGTCCCATATTTTTTCTGCTGCCTGCAGAAGGGTCTCCGCGCTATAATTTGAACCGAGGGCACTGTTCAGTGCCCGTGCGAAAAAGACCGGTCCCAGGGTGCGTAGCACGGGGGGCCTGATGCAGAGCCCTGTGGAATTGATGATGGTGATGAGTTCCTCGGCATATTTCATCATTTGCGGAATGTCTATTCCAGCCGGTGGATCTCCGAAAATCTCTTTCTTGAGGGCCGGTGGCATATCGAGATTTTCTATTTCTTCCGGATTCAGTCCCAGTTCTTCGGTGCGGAAATCGATAAGGCCGGCACTTAGCATCTCTGCGGGGGAACGGGCCCGCAGGTGGTCTCCTCCCCTGGTATTGGTAAGGTAGCCCATGGCCCATACATCGGGCTTAAAGCGGGGGTCCCTACAGGTAAGTTCAAGACCTTTAACCTGCAGGTCGGCCTCCTGGCTCCCCTTAATTTTGGCTGCCGCAGATTTCACCCCTTCGGCAAGTATGCTGCCAATTTTTTGGCGGTAAGCTATCAGTTGAATGATTTTGGAGATGCTTTCCAAATCTCCCCAGGCAGGGGTAAAGCCTATTTCTTCCTCCGCTACGAGCCCTTTTTCATGACATTCGATCAAAAAGGCGGTCAACGCCGCGGTGGAGATGACGTCCATCCCCAGGTTGTTGCACAGCTCCACGCATTTCATGATCTCCGGGATGGTCTGCAGGTCGAGCCTGGCTCCAAATTCAAGCACATGGCTAACCTCCGGGCCCTTGAATTCAAATCCTTTAAAGGGACCTTCTTTTACACTGGACCAGTGTGAGCAGGCCAGGGGACAGGATGGGCAGGCCAGGTTCCTTTCCTTGAAGTTCTGCAGGAAGGTTTTTCTACCCCTGGTTTTTTCCCAGCCCGGCAGGAAGCCCCTGGTAAAGTTGCGCCCCGGAAGTGCTCCCAGCTTGTTAAATGGGGTGGAGACGATCATACTGCCGTATTTTTGGGTCCAGCCAAAGCTGGAATCTTCCTTTACCTTTTGGAGCGCTTCTTTTCTTATAGCCTTTATAGCTTCCGGGCTGACATCATGGAATGCAGCTACGCGACCGCTGCCCTTGACGGCGATGGCCTTTATATTTTTGCTTCCCATGACCGCTCCCAGTCCGGTGCGGCCCCAGGAACCGTGGTAATTGTTTTGGATGCTGGCGAAGGTTACCAGGTTTTCACCGGCCGGTCCGATGCATGCCACCTCAAAATCCTTACCCCGGTTTTGGTGCACCCAATCTGTCGTAAAACGGGTATCTTTGCCCTTGAGATGGGAGGCCTCTTCCAAAGAAACACGCTCGTCATCAATGCACAGTAGAAGGGTGTGTTCCGCCCTGCCTTTTAAAGCCAGGTGCTGATAGCCGGCCCGGGCAAGCTTAATTCCCCATCCTCCACCGGAATTGGCACTGCCGAAGCGGCCACTTAAGGGTGATTTGGAGGTAGCATCCGTGCGGCAGGCTGTGGGAAGATTGCTCCCCACCAGGGAACCTACCCCGAAGAGCAGCACGTTTTCCTCCCCCAGGGGCGGGCATCCTGCCGGTATAAGGTCCAGGGCCAGCCTGGTGTTTACCCCCAGGCCTCCCAGGTAATCCCGTTGGAGTTCCGTAATATTCTCTTTATGTATCTCTTTTTTCTGGAGGTCTACGGTGAGCAGAACTGCCAAAGCATTCCCTTCTTTCTGCAGGTTTCTTTGCTTTTATTCGCTTTCTGTATTTGGATTTCCTGCCCGGAAAATGGAGAATAAAAAAGGAAAGGGGAGCGTTAAGCTCTTGTGCCGGCCAGGAAAAAGTTATTACAGAAAATATTGCGGAATGTTTGAGGAGTCATAATTTTATGCTATAATATCAGTAATAAGATAATACGCAATAAGGAGGCATCAAGATGACTTCACCAAAATCTGACGAAATAGTTCATTTTTACAGTGAAAAGCCGAGCAGTGTGGAGGAGATTGGCCAATTTTTGATAAACATAGGCGAAAAGTTGCTTAAAGAAGGCTCTTTTAACCTCCAGCAGGGAGAACAGGAGTTTAGTATTGCTCCTTCAGGACTCGTGGAGCTGGAAGTGAAATATAAAACCAAGAAAAATAAACACGAGTTTGAAGTGGAGATAGAGTGGAAACCGGGAGTGGAAGATGTAACCGTCAAGTAAGCTTCGGATGTAGCTCTAACATAACAGAGGGGCTTTCACCGGTCCCTCCCGTACAGAGAGGGATGTGAGACTTTGCGCCTGCCTGGAAAAATAGGAATCTTTACTGTTCTTGTGGTGTTTTTAGCCGCAGCAGTGTTCTTATGTGGTTCCTCTGCGGTTCGGGCCGTTGACCAGGACACACTTTTGCGGGAGATAGAAGATTATATAGAGCATTACTATCTCTATGCGCCGGAAGATGAGTTCAGACCTCTCGGTTCGTTGCAAGAACTGGAAAAAATATTGACCGACCCCTATTCAGCATATCTCTCCGAAGAGCAGTTCCAAGGTATTGATGAAGGATTAGGCCGCTCTGTTCAAGGGGTAGGTGTCTACCTGGAGCTAAAAGAGGAAGAGGTCATTGTAGTCTCTACCCTTCCCGATTCCCCTGCCCACCGGGCAGGGCTGAAAAGCGGTGACGTGATTGTCGCTGTGGACAGGAGTCTGGTGAGGGGATTACCGCTGGAGGAGGTTTCGGCTCTTATCAGCGGGGAGGCCGGAACAGATGTCTACCTCACCGTTTGGCGGGATGAGGAGCTGCGGACCTTCCGGCTCACCCGGGAAAGGATAAAGTTCCCTATGGCTGATTATACCCTGCTGGAGGAGGGTATAGCCAGGATGAATATTTATAGTTTCGGACAGGGAGCGAGTGAGGAAGTAGAGGCTATACTGCAGGAACTGGAAGAGCAGGGACTAAAGGGCCTGATCATAGATCTGCGGGCCAATAGCGGGGGCTATGTGGACGAAACCCTGGAGATAACGGCCCTTTTTACGGAGGGCGATCTACTCCAGGTCAAGGATAGAATGAGCGGTTGGTCGGAGATCGGCATTGAGAAAGAGCCGGGATATGATTTTCCCGTGGTGCTCTTGAGCGATAAAGGGACTGCCAGTGCAGCGGAATTAATGGCTGCAGCCCTGAAAGATAATGCCAGGGGGGTGCTGGTGGGTAAGCCCACTTTCGGAAAGGGCACTATCCAAACTTTTTTTCCGCTGGATGCGGGAGGCTTTCTAAGGCTTACCACCGCTGAATTTATTTCTCCCCGCGGCAACTACATCGAAGGCGATGGAGTCGAGCCTCATTTCCTGGTGGATGATGAAGAAGAGCAGGTGGAAAGAGCACTTAACCTTTTGCTTCACAAAACGGGTCTGAAGAATGGCTCTTCGTTTACCGGAGCAACATTGCGAGAAATGAAAGAAATAGATGGAAGCACTGCTGTCCCCCTGCAATATGAAGGAAGCCTCTATTATCCGCTGCGGGCTTCACTTTTAAGCACAGGTAGGAATATCAACCAGGGTGGTGAGCCCTGGCTTTACTATTTTACATGGGAGGGGCGCCGCTACGATATCAATATACGTACCCGGGATATTACCTGGGAAAACTTTGAAGGGGAGAAGCAATCCAGCAGTTTTCTTTTGGAGGAAGGGACTTCCTACGTGAAGAGAGATTTCTGGAGAGCGGCGTTAGGTTTGCCTTTCTTTTGATGAGGAGGTATACATTTTTGGAAAATTTATGGGGAAATAGTCAAAGAACCTGGGCCAAAATTTTTCTGGTGGCAGCAGTAGGGTTTGCCCTGCTGGTTTCTTCCCGGGCAGCCGCGGTAGAAGAGGATGAAGGGAGCAGGCTCGCCGAAAGAGAGGCCAGTCTTTTCTTGAACGGAGAGGCCGTGGAGTTCGATTCGCCCTTGCAGTACCGCGACGATAAGCTAATGGTGCCTGTGCGCCATGTTTTCGAAGCGATGGGATACGAAGTTTTCTGGGAAGGAGAAGCGAAACGTGTAACCTTGTACAATGGAGAGCGTTTGGTGTTTTTTTATTTAGATGACCCTCTTTATGCTGTTAACGGAAGTGTTCACCGTGCTGCCATGCCCCCTTTTATCGCAGAAGAAAGGACCGTGGTAGGGTTGGATTTCCTGCAAAAAGCAGCGGCGTTGGAAAAGCTCTCCTGGGATGAAGAAAAGGGAGTTTTGCATATAGAGAGTGCTGAAGCCGAAGAAACGGAGCCTCCCCTCGATCCCCTTCCCGGGGAGTACGAAAAGTTCTTAATAGGGATTATCTCTTCGGAAGAAAAAGTAGAAAAAGGGGATCTTTTCCAAATCACAGTTAATGCCCCCGCGGTTAAGGGAATTTTTTCCTATGAACTGTTTTTGAACTTTGATCCCGGCCTCTTGGAGGTGGAAAGGGTCTACAATCCTTCTTTCGACTCTTCGGAAGAGCTCTATTTAAAAGAAATTAATAATAGGGAAGGTAAGGCCAGGTATACCCAGACCATCCTAGGTTACCGAGAAAACGTGTCTCCACGGGAACACCTGGCTGCTTTTGAGGTCAGGGCCAGGGGAGAGGGGCGACTCTACCTGGAAGAGTTGTTGGAGCTTACCCTTAAAGATAATGAAGCCGAAGCTATCCCCTTTTTGATGGAAAACAGAGAAGTCCGGGTAGGTAACGATTAGGGATCAGGATACAAAGCAAAAAAAAAGAAAGAGGGGTGGAGAAACAAATGTCTGATTCGAAGATAAAGAAAGCGGTCATTCCTGCCGCCGGCCTGGGTATCCGTTTCTTGCCCGCCACCAAGGCACAGCCCAAAGAGATGCTTCCTATTGTGGATAAGCCGACCATTCAGTATGTAGTCGAGGAGGCTGTAGCCGCAGGGATTGAAGATATCCTGATTATTACAGGGCGCAATAAGCGGGCCATTGAAGACCACTTTGACTACTGTATAGAGATGGAGATGGCCCTTAAAAAAAAGGGGAAAGAAGAAGAATTGGAGATGCTGCGAGGCATCTCCGAGATGGTGGATATCCATTACGTCAGGCAGAAGGAGCCCTTAGGCCTGGGCCATGCGATATTTTGTGCACGAAAATTTACAAGGGACGAACCTTTTGTAGTGCTGCTGGGAGACGATATTATAAACAGCCGGGTGCCATGCACCAAACAGCTGATGGATGTTTTTGAAGAGAAAAGAGGAACGGTGTTGGGAGTCCAGGAGGTGGAGTGGCAGGAAGTGAGTAAATACGGGGTTATCCAGGTGGAAGATCCTGAAGGACCGCTTTACAGGGTAAAGGGTCTGCTGGAGAAACCCCGCCGGGAGGAGGCTCCTTCAAACCTGGCTGCCCTGGGGCGTTATGTCCTGGAGCCGGAGATTTTTTCCGTTTTGGAGCAAACCCCTCCGGGGAGGGGTGGGGAGATCCAGCTCACCGATGCCTTACATGCAATGGCTTCGGTAAGACCCGTCTGGGCCTATAATTTCAGCGGCAAACGTTATGATGTGGGCGACAGGCAGGGCTTCCTGGAAGCTACAATCGAGTATGCTTTGAGAAGAGATGATCTTTCAGAATCTTTTGCGGCTTACCTGCGCCACCTGGTGGAAGAGGATCCCCGCCTTAAGCCTCAAGGTGAAAGACTGCTTTAAGAATATGAAGCAAGGTTTTGGGAACTGCATAATACTGTTCGGGGTGGGGATAATTTGTCAGTTGAAGATCTGGATAGTGAACACTATACCTACCTGGATGAGACCAAAAGCAGGATGGCTCGCAGGAGAAAGAGCAGGCGTAAAGGCTGGAAAATTGCCCTGCTAATTTTTCTGGCGCTCCTTTTCCTCTTGTTTTTATTCCGGACACCTTTACTGATAGCTGCAGGGAGCTTCCTGGTCACCGCGGATGATTTGGAAAAAGCGGATATAATCACGGTGCTTATGGGAGCCACGCCCTCACGGGTAGTGAAGGGTGTTGAGCTCTACCAGGAGGGTTATGGGGAAGCGCTGGTTGCTGTCCGCAGCCAGGATTTTGATAATTATGCCCTTTTGGATGAACTGGATCTGGACCCCCCGGGCGCCGTAGATATTAACCGTGATATAGCCCTGCAGATGGGCCTTCCGGAGGATGCTTTTATGATCCTGGAATACAGGGCAGATAGTACCTGGGACGAGGCGCTGGCCGTCCGGGAGTACATGCAGGAGAAAGAACTGGAATCAGTGATCGTGGTGACCTCGCTCTACCATTCCGGCAGGGCTAAAAAGACCTTCCAAAGGGTGCTGGGAGAAGAATATACTGTTTTTTCTCGACCCTCTTCTTACGATCCCTTTGAACCCGAAAGCTGGTGGCGTGAAAGAAGACAAGCGCGCCAACTAATCCTGGAATATCAAAAAATGATCAACTTCTACCTGTTTCAGGGTTGAAGAGGGCTGCATAAGCCCATAACATATGTTGGGAGGTAAGCAGCGATGAAGGTGGCAGTGATCGGAACGGGTTATGTAGGGTTGGTAACGGGAGCTTGCCTGGCCAAACTTGGCCACCGGGTGACCTGCATGGATAAGAACAAGGAGCGAATAGAGAGTTTACGCCAGGGGATTATTCCTATCTACGAAAAGGGATTGGAAAATATCGTAAAAGAGAATCTGGCAGGGGGGACTTTGTCTTTTAGCGATTCCCTAAAGGAAGCCCAGGAAGATAAAGAGGTTCTCTTTGTCGCTGTGGGAACTCCCAGCGGGGCGAATGGTCGGGCCGATCTTTCCCAGGTAGAAGCGGTGATAGAGGACCTGGCCGTGCAGCCGGGTAAAAACCCGCTCACGGTGGTCATGAAAAGCACTGTCCCTGTGGGTACAGGCAGAAAGGTTTCCGCGCTTTTGAAAAAGTTCTCCCCCTCTCCTGAGCGCTACGGTGTTGTTTCCTGCCCGGAATTTTTAAGGGAAGGGACTGCGGTAGAAGATTTTTTGCACCCCGAGCGTATTGTCATTGGGTCAGAGAACCAGTCAGATGCCTTGAAGATGAAGGAGCTTTTCCGGGACCTCAAAGCATCTTATGTGGTGACGGACCTGGAGAGCGCGGAGATGATAAAATACGCTTCTAATGCCTTTTTGGCCACCAAGATTTCTTTTATAAACGAGATCGCCAATATCTGTGAGAGGGTAGGAGCAGATGTGGAGGATGTAGCAAAGGGGATGGGTTTGGACAGCAGGATCGGGCCCCAGTTTTTAAAGGCCGGCCTCGGCTACGGGGGATCATGCTTCCCCAAGGATACCCAGGCACTTATCGGTATAGCTGAGGACCAGGATTACAATTTTCGCATCCTTCGCTCCGTAACGGAGGTTAACAGCGTTCAGCGGTGGCGGATTGTAGGGAAGCTGGAGGAGATGTTAGAGGGTGTGCTGCAGGGTAAAGCGGTATGTATCCTGGGGCTTTCCTTCAAACCGGGCACGGACGATGTGCGCGACGCTCCTTCCCTGGATATTATCGGGGAGATTCTTAAAAGGGGAGGACTTGTCCGCGCCTATGACCCCCTGGTAAAAGGAGAGGAGCTGTTCCCCGGTGATGCCGTCAAAGACTTCAGCGATGCCTACGGTGCTGCCAAAGGTGTTGATGCCGTGGTCCTGGTTACCGAGTGGCCGGAATTCGGGGAATTAAGCCTGGCTGATTTGAAAGGGGCTATGGCGGGGGATATTCTCCTGGACGGCAGGAACTATTTCAATCCCGCGGCGGCGAAAGAGCTTGGTTTTCGTTACAGGGGGATGGGAAGAACATAAAAAGATCTTCAGAATGCACAGGATGAGCTGAAGGATGAAAGAAAACCCTCTCCATATGTCATTTGGGTCTGACAGGAGAGGGTTTTTTGTGCCGTGCATGGATAGTTGTTTGTTTTACCTTTATTTAAAGTAAGCCACACCTGCTTCGAAAAGGTGTTGTTCCTTGGAGCCGGGGACGTTTTTGGCTACCTGGGGCCCCGTGCGTTCCGAATGCCCCATTTTCCCCAGGATCCTACCGTCGGGACTGGTCAGCCCTTCTACTGCTCCCAGGGAAGTGTTAGGGTTAAAAGAAATATCATAGGCCGGTTTTCCGCCGAAATCTACATACTGTGAAGCTACCTGCCCCCTGGCGAACAGCGTTTCCACTTCTTCCGGATCCGCTGCGAACCTTCCCTCGCCGTGGGAGATGGCCAGGGTGTGCATCTCTCCTACCTGCAGGTTGGCGAACCAGGGGGATAAGCCGGAGGTGACCCTTGTGCGGACCAGGCAGGCGGTGTGGCGTCCGATGCGATTTACGGTGATGGTAGGGGAGTCATTCCCGAGTTCCCTGAATTCACCGTATGGGACCAGGCCCAGCTTTATAAGCGCCTGGAAGCCGTTGCAGATGCCCAGCATCAGTCCGTCTCTCTCCTGCAGCAGCTTCATTATTGCTTCTTTAAGCTCCGGGTTGCGGAATACCGCGGCGATAAACTTACCGGAACCGTCTGGTTCATCGCCGGCGCTGAACCCGCCCGGCAACATTACAATCTGGGCCCGGTCGATGCGATTTTTCATTTCGCCGATAGATTCTTCCACATCCCGCGGGGTTAAATATCTGAATACCAGCGTATCGGTTACCGCGCCTGCGTTTTCAAAAGCCTTGCTGGTTTCGTATTCGCAGTTGGTGCCGGGGAATATGGGAATAAAAACGCGCGGTTGGGCGACGTTTGTCCCGGGCCTGCGGGTGTTTCTTTCCGTAAAAGTTGTAGCAAGAGGTTCTGCGGAGGGAGTTTCGATACGGGTCGGGAAGACTTTTTCCAGGGGCCTTTCCCATTCAAATAGGGCCTCGGCGAGGGATATCTTCACTTTGTCAAATACCAGTGATTCTTCAGTTGTGGTCTGTCCCAGCAGGATATAGGGCACTGAACCAAACGCCGAATCCAGGTCCGTTTCACCTTCCAATTCCAGGATTATGGAGCCGTAGTCCGGAGTGAAAAGCTGTTCAGGGTCTGTGAGGTGTCGCGGGAAGGCCGCAGAGTTTTCGGAGTCTGGCGACTTTTCCTGTAAGGAGGTAAAAACCATGCCGATGCCGTTGCCAAAAGACATTTTGCTTACGGCGGCAGCGATGCCGCCTGTTTTTATAGCAGCGGAGGAGAGCACTTGGCCGGAAGAGATGAGACGGTGCACTTTTTGGAAATTATTCTTCAGGGCCTCGAAGTCGGGGATCTCATTTGCATCCCTGGGAAGAGGAACCAGCACTACACGGCTTCCTGCTTTTTTAAATTCCTGGGATACGATATGGCGTGAATCGGCCACATTGACGGCGAAAGCTGCCAGGGTGGGAGGGACGTCCAGGTCCATAAACGTTCCGGACATGCTGTCTTTTCCTCCTATGGAAGGAACACCCAGCTTCTTCTGGGCAAAAAAGGCCCCCAGGAGAGCGCTGAATGGCTTACCCCAGCGCAGGGGGTCATCTCCCAGTTTTTCAAAGTATTCCTGCATGGTGAGCCTGATTCCCCGGTAGTCCCCACCCAGGGCCACAACTTTGGCCGCTGCCTCCAGCACGGCATATATCCCCCCGTGAAAAGGACTCCAGGAGGCCAGGTAGGGGTTGTAACCGAAGGTCATCAGGGAGGCGGCATGGGTTTGCCCGTTTAGCACCGGCAGGCGGGCGGCCATCCCTTCGGCGGGAGTAAGCTGGTGTTTTCCCCCCAGGGGTATGAGGACTGTTGCTGCTCCCACGGTGCTGTCGAACATCTCTACCATCCCTTTCTGGCTGCAGACGTTCAGATCTCTCAAATTGGCCATCCAGGCTTCTTTAAGGTCAGGGAGCTTTTCTTGGACTTCAGGTAGAACGCGGCGAAAATAATTATCTTCTGCAGAGGGAGCGGCCACAGATACGCGAGTATGCTTTTTGACTCCGTTAGTGTTCAGGAAGTCCCTGCTGAGATCTACAATGGGTTTTCCTCTCCAGAACATTTTTAGCCTGCGCCTGGCGGTTACCGTGGCTATCACAGTTGCTTCCAGATTTTCCTCTGCGGCTATATTAATAAACTTGACCGCGTTTTCTGCGGCGGTTACCACTGCCATACGCTCCTGGGATTCAGAGATGGCAAGTTCGGTACCGTCCAGGCCCTCATATTTTTTGGGCACCGTATCCAGGTCTATTTCCACGCCATCGGTCAGCTCGCCGATAGCTACGGAAACCCCGCCTGCCCCAAAATCGTTACATTTTTTTATCAGTTTGCTGGCCCGCGGGTTGCGAAAAAGACGCTGAATTTTTCTTTCTTCCGGAGCATTGCCTTTTTGGACCTCCGCGCCCCGTGTAGTCAGGGATTCTTCGGTATGTTCCTTGGAAGAGCCGGTAGCTCCCCCACAGCCGTCACGCCCCGTCCTTCCGCCTAGCAGGATCACCACATCCCCGGGGGAGGGGCTCTGGCGGATTACATTCTCTCGTGGTGCAGCACCGATAACCGCACCGACCTCCATTCTTTTGGCCACGTATCCTTCGTGGTAAAGCTCTGCCACCTGTCCTGTCGCCAGGCCAATCTGATTACCGTAAGAACTGTATCCTGCGGCGGCCCCCGTGGTTATTTTGCGCTGGGGAAGTTTGCCGGGCAGGGTTTCTTTCACTGCCGCCCGGGGGTCTCCGCTGCCTGTCAACCTCATGGCCTGGTAGACGTAGGATCTTCCCGAAAGAGGGTCCCTGATGCACCCGCCCAGGCAGGTGGCGGCGCCTCCAAAAGGCTCGATCTCCGTGGGATGGTTGTGGGTCTCATTTTTAAACATGAGCAGCCATTCTTCTTCTTTATCGTCCGTTTCTATCTTGACCGTGATGCTGGAGGCGTTCACTTCTTCCGATTCCTCCAGGTCTTCCAGGCGGCCCTTCTTCTTGAGCTCCTTCATTCCCAGGAGAGCGAGATCCATAAGGCAGATATCATTCTGTCTTACTTTCGCTCCGTAGACATACTTCCGGGAGGTTAGATATTCCCGGTAAGCTTCCCGGATCGGTTCATTCAAGGGGTTATCTTCTAGCGAAACAGCATCGATTGCGGTGAGGAAGGTGGTATGGCGGCAGTGATCCGACCAGTAAGTGTCCAGGACCTTGATCTCCGTGAAGGTGGGCTCTCTTTTCTCTTGAATTCTGAAATATTCCTGGCAAAAGGAGAGGTCTTCCAGGTCCATGGCCAGGTCCAGCTCCAGCCGCAGTTCCTCCAGCTCTTCCACCGTCTTTATGGTAAAATCTGGCAGTGTTTCCACGTCCGGGGGGTTCTCCGCTTGCAGCTCCAGGGTTAACGGTTTTTCAAGGGAGGCCTCACGAGTCTCCAGGGGATTGATTAAATAACTCTTTACCTGCTCTAATTCTTCGTCGGTGATCTTCCCCTGCAGAATGATAACTCGGGCGGAGAGAACCAGGGGACGCTCTTTTCCGGTCAGGATCTGTATACACTGTGCCGCAGAATCGGCACGCAGGTCGAATTGTCCGGGCAGATACTCCACGGCAAAGAAGCGGTCCCCGGGTGCGGTCTCCAGGCGTTCGTCATATACCATATCCACCGGCGGCTCAGAAAAGACATAGTCCCTTGCCCGATTGTATTCTTCCCCCGTTATCCCGGAAACATCGTAGCGGTTAACGACTCTTACACCTTCCAGCTTTTCCAGTCCCAGGTTTTCTTTCAGGTCCTTGAACATCGCTTCGGCTTCCAGGGCAAATCCCTTACGTTTCTCCACAAAGATTCTTTGAACAGTTTCCGACACTGGCAATCCCCCCGCAGAAAAGAATTGATTAAGATAAGACATAAGAAAAATATTCCAGGCTGCTAAATGCTTATAACGTTCATATTTTATCATGATTTTTCCGTCAAATACACCCTTATTGTAACATATTCAGAGCATGTAAAGTATTATTTTGCTATAGGGATATGGGGTGGGAAGGATTTAGGCCGAATCTTAGCGAATTCAAAAGATGATAGTATTACCGGGACACCGGAGGGTGGTGGAGTGGTTGACGGAGGGAAAAGGATATAAACAGGATGTATCATCCCTGCTGCAGGAAATTGCCCGGCTGCTGGAGCTAAAAGGAGAGAGTGCCTTTAAAAGCAGGGCTTATTACAATGCCGCCCGAACTGTAGAGCTGATGGGAGAGGACGAACTGCACAGGTTGGTGCAGGAGGATAAGCTAAAAGAGGTAAAGGGAATCGGGGATGCCTTGAATGAAAAATTAAAGGAGCTCGTGCTTACGGGCAGCCTGGACTACTACGAAGAGCTTAAAGAAAGCATTCCCGGATCCCTGCTGGAGCTCTTAAGGGTCTCCGGCCTGGGTCCCCGGAAGGTAAAAGCCCTTTACGATACCCTGGGGATTGCCTCCCTGGGAGAGCTGGAATATGCCTGCCGTGAAAACCGCCTGGTTAATTTGAA
>CAZMLU010000027.1:0-22813 GCA_964567295.1 uncultured Desulfovibrionaceae bacterium | reverse complement strand
AGGATGTCCTCGATGCCTATGTTAGAGAGGATGAAGGGCTGGCAAAAGATATAGGCAGCGCCGATGATGAGGTGGACAGTTTACACAACCAGGTCTTTAACGAGCTGGTGCTTATCATGGTTAAAGATCCCCGCAGTATTAACCAGGCTGCCCAACTTTTATTTATCAACCGGGCCCTGGAGAGGATTGCGGACCACACCACAAATATTGCGGAAAGGGTCGTGTATGTTGTAAGCGGCAAACGGGTTAACTTAAACTGATTGTTTATGCGCAGCCGGGGAGTGTCTTGTTCCTGTAAAAGGTAGTGCTTACAGGTTTTCATCTGCTGCAGGGCCGGTATATTCCAGGGGGAGATATACGTGGAACGTTGTTCCTTCCCCCGGGGTGCTCTGCACTTCGACTCGCCCGTTGTGGGCCTCAACGACATGCTTGACGATAGCCAGGCCCAGTCCGGTTCCCCCTACGCTCCTGGAGCGAGCTTTATCCACGCGGTAAAACCGTTCGAAGATATGGGGCAAGTTTGCGGAAGGGATGCCGATCCCCGTGTCACGGATGGTAACTACCAATTCTGCGGATTGTTCGCGTAGCTCCAGTATTATTGAACCTCCTGCGGGAGTGTACTTGATGGCATTGTCCAGGATATCGATAAACATCTGTAAAAGCCAGTCCGGGTCCCCGGTGATTGTGTTCAGCTCTCGGTCGGGGATTTTCAAATCTAAAGAGAGTGATTTTTCTGCTGCCTGCTTATGGAGCAGCGCTATAGCGTCTTTTAATATCGGGCAGAGGTCCACTTTTTGCTTTTTCATCACTGCCTTGCTGCTTTCAATCTGGGAGAGGTTGAGCAGATCTTTTAGAAGGCGGGCCAGTCTTCCCGCTTCTTTATCGATAATGGTCAGTATGCGCTCTACTGCTTCCGGATCACCACGGTTGTTTTCATCCAGCAGTGTTTCGGCATACCCTTTGATGGTAGTGAGGGGGGAGCGCAGCTCATGGGATACGTTGGCTACAAATTCACTGCGCATTTGCTCCAGGGAGCGAATACCTGTGATATCGTGGAAAACGGTGAGCACACTGATTATTTCCTGATCCCCATCCTTTTTGATGGGAACCATGTGCACCTGGATAACCCTGGTTTGGGGGTAAAAAAGGTTTAACTCGAATGACTTCATTTTTCCGGTATTTAGAACATCCTGCAGATTTTCATGCAGCAGGACGTTGCGGCTTGTTGCCTGCAGTGGCAAGCCCACTACTGTTTCGTGTTCCGCGCCGAATGTTTCCAGGGCTGCCTCGTTGATATAGCTGACACGGCCCCTGTAATCACAGAGGAGGACCCCGCTGGTCATGGCCGACATTACCGACTCGAGCTTGCTTTTTTCCTGGGAGAGTTGTTGAACCTTTTCTTTTAAGGTCTGTCCCATGCGGTTAATGGTCCGGGCCAAGACACCCAGTTCGTCATCAGTCTGTACACTTGCTCTTTGGTCAAAGTCTCCGGAGGTGATTGCCCGTGCTACCATGCCGATTTCGTCCAGGGGCCTGATCAGCCGCCTGGAGAAGCGCAGGCTCAATAGTGTGGCCAGCAGAAGGGAGAGCAGCACCCAGGTTGCGAGGATGAGACGCATCTGAGAGATGCTTTCGTTTATATGCGAGAGGGGCACGGAGATTCTCACAAAACCTGCCCCCGGATTTTCCTCGTCGATCATCAGGGCCAGGTAATGCATGTCTTTGTCCAGGGTGGAGCTGAAGCGGCGAGTTGTGGCGTTTTCATGCTGCAGGGCGCTTTGAATTTCCGGGCGGTCCAGATGGTTTTCCATGAGCTCTATTTCTTCGTGGGAATCTCCCCGCACTTTGCCATCTGCGGCAACCACGGTTATCCGGTTTCCCGTTTCCCGGCCCAGGCGCTGGCAAACTTCGTCAACTTTTTTTTCAAAGGTGCCTTCTTCCTGCAAGGACGAGAAAAGCTCTACCAGGATCCTGGTTTCACTGAGCATATGGCTTTCTAAATTGCCCATATAAAACAGTTCCAGGCGCCAGATAAAATAGCCGCCGATGCTGGTGAGGCTTATGGCGATAATCAGCAGGTAAAGGGAGGTCATCCGCCAGCGGATACTTTTCACCAGTTTACACCTCAATCTAAAGTTGCAATCAGAGTCAAGCCCGGGGATCCGGGTTAAAGACCGCGGTCAAGAAACTTATTGAGGGCTGCGGAAAGAATAGCCCACACCACGGACTGTTTCAATAAACCTGGGTTCGGCAGGGTTTTCTTCTATTTTTTGCCGCAGGTAGCGGATATGCACGTCCACCGTCCGCGTATCAATTTCCGCGTCATAACCCCAGATCTTTTCTAAGAGGACCTCGCGCTTTAGGACAATCCCTTTATGGAGCATTAACAGCTTTAGTAGTTCAAATTCCTTGTTGGTCAGGTTGACCGGTTCACCACTGAGAAATACTTTGTATGCTTCCGGTTTCAGCGTTAAGGGACCTTCGCTCAACACTTGTCCTTCTTTTTCGGGCTCTTTGTCTTCCTGTTTTATGCCGTTGCGGCGCAGGTGAGCTTTTATACGTGACATCAGCTCCCTGACGCTGAAGGGTTTCGTTACGTAATCATCGGCACCTATTTCCAGCCCCAAAACGACATCCAGTTCTTCTGCCTTTGCCGTCAGCATAATGACAGGGACATCACGCAGCTCGCTGCTGGAGCGTAGAGACCGGCACACTTCATAGCCATCTATTTCCGGGAGCATAATATCCAGGAGAATCAGGTCGGGTTTTTCAGCTCGGGCCCGGTTCAGGCCTTCATAACCGTTTCCTGCTGTTAAAACCCTGTAACCCTGGTTTTCCAGGTTAAATTTAAGCAAACCCACTATTTCTTCGTCATCTTCCACAACAAGTATTGTTTTGATTTTGTTCACATCCCTATTAACGGCCCGGATAATGGTTTTGGGGTTTTGGTGCCCCGCCTGCCGGGCAATTATATACGCCGCAGCTGTTGTTCTTTATAATATTGCTGAGAAGCTTCAACAAAATCAGTGGTATTACCTGCTTGCCAAAAGTGTTTTGCTAAAATTTTTCAAATAATTAAAGGTAAATTTTTTGGTGTAGAGAACTATTAATTTATCTGAGAGGTGGGAGAAATGACTGATATCTTTAAATCCAGGGTGTTTAAAGCAGGAATCTGGATCCTGCTGCTATTTTTAATCATTTTAGTGGGGACACAGATATCCTTTATATTTAGGCCGATCGTTGTTGCTTTTACGACCCTTTTCTTTCCTATATTGATTGCAGGGTTTTTATATTTTCTTACCCATCCCGTGGTAAATTTGCTGCAGGCAAGGAGAGTGCCGCGTTGGGCAGCCATACTGCTCTTGTACCTGATTTTTTTCGGGCTGATGGCTTTCCTGGTGAGTTTTGCGGGCCCCCTTTTACAGCGGGAGATTGTCAGGCTGGTAGAAGATATTCCCCGTATCTTGGAGGAATTACGGGTGGGGCTAATCTCTCTGCAGGAGAATCCCCTGGTTGCGCGCCTCCTGGAAGAAGAGCCGGAGATGGTGGAAAGTGCTGCCGATTGGTTGACAGGCCTCCTGGGCAATTTCTTTGCCCTGGTTATGCATAATGTATCCTACCTGGTAGATTTTATCACCGGTTTTTTTATTACCATAATTACCATACCCTTTATTTTGTTTTATATGCTGAAGGACGGTCATCGCTGGCCCGAAGCCCTTTGCAGTTACCTTCCCGAAGGCTATGCGGGGGATGTCCGCCGCACCCTGGGTGATTTGAACAGGGGCATAAGCGCTTATATTCAGGGTCTGGTGGTGGTCTGCCTCTGCGTGGGGGTGCTGGTCTACATTGGCTATCTGATCATCGGCCTGGACTATCCCCTCCTTTTAGCGCTCTTTGCCATGGTTACCAATGTAATTCCTTTCTTTGGACCGGTTATCGGGGTTATTCCCGGGATAGTAGTGGCGGCTCTTCATTCCCCCTTAATGGTATTGAAGGTTGTCATTGTGGTTGTAATTGTGCAGCAGATCGAAAGCCTGGTTGTTTCGCCCCAGGTGATGGGACGGAAGCTTTTTATCAGCCCTCTTGCAGTTATCCTGCTGGTCCTTGTTTCCGGACGGATGGCAGGACTTTTGGGAATGATCCTGGCCCTTCCCGCATTTGTGATCCTGAAGATTATTGTGGTCCATGTTTACAAAAATCTGCAGGCAGAAGAGCCGAACTCTTAATTTTTTAGGGCTTCACCCTTTATTATTTCCTATTGTACTGTTATAATTATTACATAGTAATGATTTAACACGAATAATATTTGTAATGAGGAGAAGGAAGAAGGTGTTGCCCTTTGCGAGGTTTGAAATATTTAACTTTGGTTTTGGTTGCGTTTTTCCTTGCCGGCTGCGGGAGCTTCGCTAATTTGCCGGGCAATGATGATGAGCCACCTGCCTTACTCGGTGATGACAGGGCAGAAATGATAACTGAGCTTGCCGGGGAAGAAAATGAATATTATGAGCTGAGAAGCGCGAGAGAAGAAGAAGGCTCTATTGAGATAGAACTAGTTCTAACATTCAACCCTCTTTCTTTCCAAGAGGTGATGAAGATAACCGATCCCCTGGCGGATGAGGTGGCTGCCCTTTTTGAAGACCAGGTGCCTGTGGCTGTTTCGGCAATCTATGCCATCGAAAGCTGGGGCGAAGAAAGAATCTATGGAGAAAGCCTTTTTAACCCTGAAACGGGGAGGACTAATTACCAGCATTTTGGCAGAGACCACTCCCTGCGTTACGGGGATCCTTGATAAGCCTTGCTTCCGAGGGTCCTCGGTCTGTGAGAGATAAAGGAGATATTGTAAGGTGGAGGAGAATGGCTTGATAAAATTTAAGGGAAAAAATGTTCCTCTAAGGTTAACGCTGTTGTTAACTTTATTGTTTGTGCTGGTGCTATCTGGGTCAGGCTGCGGCTTCCCCGGGATAGATCTTGCCGGGGAAGAGAAAGAAAAAGAGGAGGAGTTTGATTTGTCAACAGAAGAAAAGACGCTTAAGGAAACCAAACCCCCTATCGACCGGCAAACTCCGGAAGTGCTGGAGACTGCCACCTTTGCCCTGGGTTGATTCTGGGGCCCTGATGCCCGGTTCGGGCAGCAAAAAGGCGTGGTGCATACCCGTGTGGGATATGCCGGAGGGGAAAAGGAAAACCCTACTTATCATGAACTGGGAGATCACACGGAAGCCATTCAGATCGATTATGATCCCGCCCAAATCTCTTACGAAGAGCTGCTGGAGATTTTCTGGGATAGCCATAGCCCTACCAGTCGCCCCCGGTCCCGGCAGTACATGTCTGTTATCTTTTTCCACGATGAAGAGCAGGAACAGCTGGCCCGGGAAAGTAAGGCTCGCCGGGAAGAAAAAACAGGAGGCAGAATCTATACGGAGATCGTTCCCCTATCTCCTTTTTACCTGGCGGAGGATTATCACCAGAAATATTACCTGCAGGGGGATTATGAACTTAAAAAAGAGCTGCGGGACTACTACCCAGATTTAAAGGCTTTCGTGTATTCCACGGCAGCGGCACGTATCAACGGTTATGTGGCTGGCTACGGAAGTCCTGCCGCCCTGGAGGAGGAGCTGGCAACCTTTGGATTGTCCGAGTCCGGGGAAAAGCGTTTGCTCCGGAGGGTCCGGTAAAGATTCACCAAATTGTCGCCGGGATTGATTGCCGGGGACGGGGAAGGAGGAAGCTTGTTGCTCGAAAAGATGACAGCGCTGGTGGTAGGGACGCTGGTTACGCTTCTAATGCTTTTGGCGGCAGCGGGCTGCTGAGTGGCGTATTGAGTTTCCACCGTGGGTGGAGCGGAATTGTTTTGGAAATTTAAAGGCGAAAAAAAGGAGTTCCCGGCTTACGGGGAGTATTATATCACTAAGAATCGATTTTTCTTAGTGGTGGTTTGGTAATGAAAAGGAATGCCTGGTTGTTGTTGTGTATATTTCTTTTGAGCCTGTATTATCTTTCTTCCGTTCCGGGGCTGCGTGTGCTGCCGGTGCTCAGGCAGATCAATGCCATACTGCGGGGCGTGGATATTAGGGTTACATGGTTGGCGGAATGGATCGCGGTGCAGCTTCCCCATGAACTGGGACCTGTGAGAACGGTCACGGAGGATTTTCTGGCCTATGCCCAGAACAATCCGCTGATCATCGAGTTTTTACTGCGGAAAGTGGCCCACGTGGCGTTTTTTTTCTTCCTTACACTGGTTATCTACCTTCTGCTGCGGCACTATATTCGAAGAACGTGGCTGGCAATTTTAACTACTTTTGTGCTGTCAAGTTTGGTGGGCGTATTGGATGAGTATCACCAGAGTTTTGTCCCGGGAAGGTTTGCCAGCCCTATTGACGTGGCAATTAACCTGGTGGGGATAATCCTGGGGATAGGGCTCATCATTTTTGCCCATTTTATTACCACTCCTCAGCGGCCGGAAGAAACGCCGGAGTAGTTTTTGCAAAGTGAGCTTTCAGTAGGGTGGCTTGTTGTGCTGCCTGCCGGTAGTGGATATACTTTGTACTCGAAAAGAAACGCTTGTTTTTGTTTATGCTTTCTGTTTTTTAGGCCCGGGGGGATCTTTCCGGGCCGTTTAATTTGCCCAGAAGTCCTTTGGCAAGCTGCGGCAGGCCTCTTTTTTTAAGGTAGAGCCGGGCCGTTTTTATTGGAAGGGAGCGGAGGTTTTCCCTGTACTCTGCGGCCGTGTCCTCCCCGGTAGAGTAATAGCTGATGTGGTAAGATTGTTTCATCTGTTCCAGGTCTTCGGACAGCTCGGGCAGCTCCTTCTTGAGGTGCGCCACGATCTGGCTTGGGGTTTCGCCGGGGCGCGGTGGTCGATTGAAAAGTGAGCGCAGCCTAATTATCTTGCGATAGAGGTCTACGGGATTTTTGGCGTAGGAAAATTCCTGGTAGACATACCAGCTGCCTATCAAGAAGGTTCCCGTTAATATAAAGAACCATCCCCCGCGGGGAAAAACACTCTCGGAACCCTCCTCTGCCGGGGAGGTCCCCCCATCTGTTTCTCCGCCGTCGGGCCGGCGTCCGTTTTCTGCCCCGAGCGCTCCATCTTCTTTTTCATCTAACTGTTCTCCGTTAGGGCCTGTTTCTTGCGCTTCTCCTGCTGCTGTATCTTCTTCTGCTTCTTCTCTATCCTCTTCACCTTCCGCAGCAGCTTCTTCTTCCTCCCGGTCGGGCTGGTCCTCTTCTTCCCGGCTCCCTTCATCCTGGTCCTCATCTTCGGAGCTGTCTCCAAGGGCTCCCAGGATCCGGAAGGGTCGGGTGGGTTCAAAGGCTACCCAACCATATCCTTGCAGGAAAACTTCTACCCAGGCATGGGCGTGGTTCTGTTTTACCTGTAGCGGTGGGGGTGAACCCTCGTTGCCGGGGAGAACCACCAGATCATCTCCGGTGGGCACCCTGTACCCCAGCACATAGCGGGCGGGTATATTCTGGATTCTCAATAGGACGGCCATGGCTGAGGCATAGTAACTGCAGTACCCTTCCTGCTGCTCAAAGAGGAAATAATCCACGAAATCCTGGCCTGCGGGTGGGGCCGGTGTGTCTACCTGGTAGGGAAACTCTTTCAAATATTCCTTGATCTTTTCAACCTTATCCAGCTCTGTTTCAGCTCCGAGGGTGATCTCATCCGAAAGGTCCGTGACCCGCTGCGGCAAATCTGGGGGGAGCTGCAAAAATGGAGAGAAAGGGGAACTTTCTTTGACCAGTTCCGGTTGGGGCTCCAGGGTGCGGAGATCCACAGGGGTTATGGTTTTACCGGTAAGATTATAGCTTCCTGTGAAGTTATCGGGGTGCACCCCGATATTTCCCATTACGTCCAGGCGGTATTCCAGGGAAGCGTCTTCAGCGTCTAAAAGCGCTATGGCGGTGGTAGGAAAGAGCCCGAATAGATCATTCTCGGGGCGCAGGTAAGAGACCCGCATTTTAACTTCGTTGTCATAGACGACACCATCCTGAAAGGCGGTGTCCAGGTCTGCAACGGTTCCCAAATCGGAAGTTTGCCAGGAACGACCCGTGTAATAATCGCTTGTCTGACCCCTCAGGTAGAGGGAGCGGGGAAGGGTCCCTTCTAGGAGTTCCACCTCCAGGACCGGCCGGGTGGAATCTGTCAGGCCTCCTCCCAACTCCCCGCCGGGGGAATAGCCTACCTGTGATTCCGTGCCGGGAACTACCTGCCCGGATTCGGTAAGGCTCAGGGCGGTTTCGCTCACCTGCCGCTGCAAGCTTTGCAGGGCGGGTAGATTTGAGCGGAGGAAAGTAAAAACGTCATCATAATATACGGGGGTCCTGTAGGGTGTTAAGAAAATCAGGAGAGAGCAGAGCACGCCCAGGGATAAAAGCCCTGTTTTATAGGAGAGCAAAATTTTACTGCTCAAGGTGCGGGCGTGTAGAAGCGCAGAAAGGGGGAAGGCCAGGGTGAAGAAGATAATCAGGTCCATTTCTGCCCCGGGATAGTGTTGGACCCACAACCATAGGTATACAGCGAAACCCAACAGGATTAAGGGCCAGTCATTTTGGTTTTTGGAGATAAGGTGCAGCTGCAAAAAGACCAACACGAAAATGGCTAACAGGCTGAAAGTGAGGGTGAGCAGCTCTCCAGGGAAGTAATATATGCTTTCCCACGCCTGTAGTTCCGCGGTGAAATTATGCGCGATAAGGAGGATCTCCCGGGTGAGAACTTCGAAATAGCGAGCTGCCAACAGGCATGCGGTGCTCAGGAAAAACAGCAGTAAAAGCGCTGTTTTGGGACGGGCAAAGAAGAATACCGCGGCCAGCCCCGCTGCCATAAGCAAGAACCAGCGCGGTTCATGCCCCAGGTAGTTTATGACCGAAGAGGCCAGGAACGCAGTTATAACAAGTACCAGGGCTGTTTCCAGGGTCAGGATTTTTTTCCAGCTCAAGAGATTTTCACCTCTCCCAGTTCTACACTGTTGTTGCGAAATCCTAATTGCAAAGGGACACGCGGTAAAAGGGGATTTGGAGTTTCCATTTCCAGTTCATCGGAGGTAACAAAATGGGTAAGCTTAATTCCCCGCTTTTTTAGTTTGGCCAGATCCAGCAGGTAACTTGCACTAAGATTGGGCACTACCCAGAACAGGCTTGTCTCTTTAAATTTCCTGGAATCATTCAGGACATGTTCCAGCAGGTTTCCCCTGGGGGCGGGGCTCATTTTCGTAAACATTTTCCGTGCCAGGAAAAGCTGTTTTTTACCGGGGCCCGAGGGCAGGTAACGGATCTTTCTGTCACTGGTCAGTGCACCTACTTGAAAACCCTCGGCCAGCAGGTAGCCCATAAGAGAGAGCGCTTTTTCCAGCACCAGGTCCTGCTCCAGGGAGGATTTGTAGAGCGACGGGGATAGTTCCACGCATAAAAGCAGGCGATTTTCCCCTGTGTTCTCAAAGCGCCTGGCATACAGGTCCCCCTGCCTGGCAGAGACTTTCCAGTTAATAAGCTTGGGGCTGTCTCCATGGGCGAAGGGCCTTAAATCATAACTTTCACGGGAGTCCAGGGGGGTATAAGAATTATTAATTCTTTTTTCCCGCAGCTCTTTATGGTAGGGTGAAAAAGTGCCCGTAAAATTAAGGAGACGGGGACGAACAACGATTTCTTGCAGCTGAAAAAATCGTTTTTCGATTACCATGTTGCCGAATGGGGAATATAACCTCACCATCAGGGGGCCTATAAAATGATGCCCGCGGCTAAAACATTCCACCTGGAACCTTTTTTGCCATTTCATATAGGGGGCGGAGTGTTGGATTTCCATTTTTTCTTCTATTCTGTAATTGCGGTAATAGATATGGTAATGGCGGGGGAAAGATCCCTCCCGGTTTTCAGTAAAGTAGAGCTCGGACAGGGGCAGAGGCAAAAAAGTGCGGTTTAAGAGGGAGACATGCAAAGGAACAGAGCTGTTTCTTTCCGTAATTACAGTTTGGACCTGCAGCTCCATCTCCAGGTTGCGTGCCGTCCAAAACAGCCAGAGGGCTGAACCTGTAAGCCAGAGCAGCAAAAACCAAAAGGCGATCCAGTAGAGGGAAACACCCGAGAATAAAGCCATTGCTAACAGGCCGAAGAGGAGAAACATGTATTTGGCAGAGAAGAGTTTAAGATTTAGATTGCCCAAATAATCTCACCTGCCGCCTTTGTTGCCCGGCACCTGCACCCGGGCCAAGATTTCTTTTAAGATCATTTTGGCGTCGGTTTCCTCCAGAAAGGAACTGCGGTCCAGAACCAGTCGGTGTCCGTAAACGGGGAAAAGCTGCTGTTGGATATCGTCGGGCAGCACGTAATCACGGTTGGCCGCATAGGCTCTAACCATAGCGCTTTTGACCAGGTGCAGGGTGCCGCGGGGACTTATACCCAGTTCAACTTTTTTATGCAGCCTGGTGGCAATGGAGAGCTCCGTGGCGTACTCCAGCATATTTTCCTGAACGTAGACCTGACCTATTTCTTTTTGAATTTCAAAAAATTCCTGGGGGTCCATAACCTGCTCTACATATTCCCAGGTGTTCTTGCGCAGCCCTATGCCCAGGAACCTTACCTCTTCCTCTTTGGGAGGGTACCCCAGGGAGAGTTTCATGGAGAAGCGGTCCATCTGTGACTCGGGCAGGGGGAAGGTCCCTTCGTACTCCATGGGGTTTTGAGTGGCCAGGACAAAAAAAGGCTCAGGCAGGGTGTAGGTGGTTCCGTCCGCTGTCACCTGTTTTTCTTCCATTGCTTCTAGAAGGGCAGATTGGGTCTTGGGCGAGGTGCGATTGATTTCGTCCACAAGGAGAATTTGCGTAAAGAGGGGCCCTTTTTGGAAGTCCCACTGACCGCTTTTGTTGTTGTAAATGGCTACTCCTGTTATATCCGTCGGTAAAAGATCGGGAGTGCACTGGACCCTGCGAAAATCACAACCGATAGCAATGGCCAAACTTTTGACCAGTGTGGTCTTGCCAACTCCCGGTATATCTTCAAAGAGAATATGCCCTCCGGATGCTATGCCGACAACCATGTGCTCTATGATTTTTTCTTTGCCCAGTATCGCTCTGGATAATATTTGCATCAACTTTTGCAATTTTTGGGGGCCGGATGTCATTATTTCTCCTTTCCTGGACAGAGACGCAAAACTAATTATCTGCTAACATTATATATCAAATATCGGCAGAAAAGAAGCTTGATTTACCATAAAAAATCAGGCAGTTCAATTAATCTCCTGTGGTATCCTTTTATTTCCTGGAAAAGGTGGAACAGGGAGGCGTGAGCAATATATTCCGCCCGGCTCCGGGGAAGCTCCAGGGTGATAATCTTTTTATCCATGTTGGCCAGGGCTTGTTCAAACCCGGGATAGACGCATTTTTTGCCCGCCTTTTTTCGGGCCTGTATTTTTTGTACAATTTTCAGCACCCTTACCAGGTAAGAGGATTCCGGGATATCCTGCGGCATACGCCTTGCCAGCCGGTACATTTCTTCCAGGCTTTCCAGCTGCGAATCGAAAAAATAAAAAACCTGTGAATAATAATTCGAAGAAATTTCCCGGGAAATAGCGAAGCGCTGCTCTTCCCAGAGCATGCCGGTCTGCTCTAATCCTTCTCCAATTTCTTTTTTTAAACGGGTATACTGCTCTTTAAATTCTTTTGCATAAGAGCCTGGGTGTTCGATCTCCTTGATCACGGTGTTTATTCCCTGCCGCAGTCCTTTTTCAATTTGTTGCAGCCTGTTTTCCAGCTCTTTGCGCCGGTTGGGTAAAAATAAGTAGTTTACGAGCAGGGCACATCCTGCACCGATGAGGGCGGTCAGGATCTGCAGGAGGGAGTGTAATCCAAGACTTTCCGTCCCGCTAAAAATTGTGCCGATGCCGGTCAGGGTGGAAAGGACGGTCTGGTCTTGCCAGTGTAGCTTTTGGCAGAGCAGAATCCCCAACAGGGTTACTATCCCGTAAGCCAGGGGTGTAATGCCGAACAGGTAGCCGAAACCTGTCCCCAGGAGTCCGCCCAACAAAACGGCTCCCAATGTTTTCATGCTCTGGCGCAGGGAGTGGTAGAAGGTCTTTTGTACAGTTAATAGAGCGACCAGTGCCGCCAGGGTAAGCCTTTGTTCCAGGCCCAGCAGCTGCGAGAGATAAATAGCCAAAACAACTGCCAGGGTCGTTTTTAAAACCCTGGCACCGATACGAAAGCGGCTCATGGATGGATGTGCTCCTTTTTCAGCGTTGCAATCGAAAGGGTATTGAAGCCATTATAGCATGCTCGGGGCGGGTCTTCAATAATAATATAGGCGGCAGGAGCAGCGGGCATTAAAGACTTCGCCGCAGTTCTTAAGCCGCTGCGAAAGTTAAAAAGATTGACAATGCTTGTTTAATATTGAAAAATAACGTGCGATATGATACTTTATACGGGTAACGGTAAAAGAAGCGCGGGTTAAGATATACAGGTTGAGATAAATGCTAAATGTTTTAGGTTTGGAAAAATCAGGCAGGGTAAAGTTTGAAACTATATTTAGGGTGGAAATAATGTGTTAAAATCACCGGGCAATTTTCTCAAGGTGCTTTGCCTGAAGTGGAATAGAAGGATTTACGATACCATAGAAAAGCAGATTGTACAAATCAAGGAAAAACCGCGAAAAGTAGCTCTTGGCTGCTCACTGGGAATATGTATAAATTTCTTCCCCACCCTGGGGCTGGGTTTTATTTTTGCCTTTTTACTGGCCTCCGTTTTCAGGGTAAACCGGGCCGCAGCAACTGCTACAAGCCTGGTAACCGGTCCCCTGGTTCCTTTCATGTACGCACTGAATTTTCTCCTGGGAGGTGTTATTTTAGCTCCTGCCGCAGGAGAGGGCACTATCCAAGAATTCATCGCCGGGCAGTACGCCATGATTCTAACCCTGGGCCCTATCCAGGATAAATTTATGGCTTTCCTGGATCTTTTGGGGGCAACCTTTTTGTTAGGCGCACTAATTAACTCTGCTATTTTCGGCACGCTTTTTTATTTCATCGCCAGGGCGATCTTGAGAAAAAAAATGTCAACTGATGGTGGTCTCATTTAAATGATTTTTTTGTGCAGCAACCTGTAAAATTGTTCCTCAGAAAATGTTACTATCCTGGTATAATGAGCTGTTTTGGTAACCTCCACGGTATCATTGTATTGAAGCGGAAGACCGTCTTGCCCGTCAATAGTGAGAAAAACATCGGCGCCTTGAGTTTGGACAGTGACGCTGACCTGCTCTTCTCCGCCTACAATTACTGCCCGGTTGTGAAGAAGATGGGGGCAGATTGGTGTAACGATTAACGTTTCCAGGGCAGGGCTTACTACAGGGCCGCCGGCAGAGAGAGAGTAACCTGTAGAACCTGTTGGAGTAGCGATGATCACTCCATCTCCCGGGTAGCATTGCAAGAAGTCATTGTTGATAAAGGTGTTCAGCCTGATAATCCTGGAAAAAGGCCCCCTGGAGATTACTGCATCATTTAAGGAGACATAGCTTGCCAGGATTTCATCTTTTCTCTTTGCCTGGCTGCGGAGCATCATGCGGTTCTTGACCCGGTAATTGCCGGCTACCAGTTTTTCAAGATAGTGGATCAGGTCATGGGGTTCGATCTCGGTGAGGAAGCCTTTGCGCCCCATATTAACTCCTACAATAGGAATCTCTGTAGCGTAAAGCTCCCTGGCTGCCCGCAAGATGGTGCCATCACCACCCAGCACGATGACCATATCTACCTGTTTAGCCCATGCTTGATATTCGGGTGACGGAGAGGGAGAGCCCGAAAAAGGCACGCGTTCAGGTGCTACAAATACGGGCATTTCATAGGCGGCAAAGAAGGATTTTATTCTTTCTACCATTAGTTCGGAATTTTTTTTCGTCCAGTTGGGCACCAAACCTATGCTTTGAAGCAATTTGCTACACCTCGGCTTTATTATAACACAGGTTATGCTAAAATATTGCAGTGTGTTTTGTGTTTATTATAAGAGCGGGAAAAGGGACTCGTTTCTTGCCCCTTGCCCCGGTGCCTCTATAGTAAACTGGCGAAGCGGGCCCCCTCATCGAATGCCTTTTGGAGGTTTTGGGGGTCTTCTTTAATGCTGCCCGCTTTATCGTAGCCGCGGAAAATGAGGTTGCCCTGGCACTCCAGGTTGGTTACATTGAAAAAGACTTCCGCAGTTTTGAGGGCGTTTTCCCCGTATTCTTTTTTCTTCATGGCGCCCACACAGATAAAATAGGATGGTTTTTTTCCTTCCGAGCTGATAAAGGGGGTTTTCAGCACATATTTTGCATTCCACCAACATTGAAAACGATCTATAAATATTTTCAGTTGGGCTGATAGGGTGCCGAAGAAGACAGGGGTAGCCAGAAGCAAGCCTTCACATGCCTCAATTTTGGGATAAAGAAGCTGCATATCGTCTTGCAAGACACATTTTCCTGTAGGTGCGCAATAGTCGCAGGCCTGGCAGGGGCGGAATTTCAAGTCATTCAGCCGAATAAATTCTGTTTCTTTTCCTTCTTTACGGGCACCTTCCAGGAAGGAGAAAACGAGTTCCTCGGTATTGCCTCCCCGGCGCGGACTGGCAGATAAAGCTAAAACAGTCAAGCTCAACATCTCCTCTTTCTAAAATTACTTATAGTATTTAATATTTTGCTCTGCCTGTCAAGCGAGATTTTCTTATTTAGGCCTCAGCAATAGTAATTTGGAGGAGATCGAAGAGAGGAAGAAGAAATAAGTTTCTATACGAGCTTACATCTGTTATTCGTTCCTCTGCTCCATATGTTTGATTTGCTCTATAACGTTCAATCATTTAATATTATTAAGGATGATTTGTTAGCACTCACTATTATGGAGTGCTAACAAATACACTAGAAATACATATTAAGGAGGTAGGACGCTTATGAACCTCAAGCCACTGGGTGAGAGAGTGATACTTGAGATTGTGGAAAAGGAAGACAAAACTTCCAGCGGTATCGTGATTCCGGATTCGGCCAAAGAAATGTCGCAGGAAGGAAAAGTAGTGGCAGTGGGACCGGGCAAGGTTTTAGATGACGGCACAAAAGTAGCTGTAGATGTTAAAGTAGGGGATCGGGTAATATATTCCAAGTTTTCAGGTTCCGAGGTAAAGGTTGACGGCAAAGAGTATTTGATCGTCCGCCAGGACGATATCCTGGCAGTATACGAATAAAGGGTGTGGTTGAACACAAGATCGACAAAAAGGTAGCCTTTTATTATGGTATATTTCAAATGTAACAGGTGTGTTTTCCCAGAATACCGAGAATTTGGATGGAAAATGTAAAGGAGGTTTGTATTATGTCTAAAGACATTCTTTTTAGAGAAGATGCACGCCACGCCCTGGAAAGGGGCATCGACCAGCTTGCTGATACGGTGAAGATAACGCTGGGGCCCAAAGGGCGCAATGTGGTATTGGATCAAAAATTCGGCTCCCCGCAGGTTACCAACGACGGGGTGACTATCGCCAGAGAAATAGAGCTGGAGGATCACTTCGAGAATCTGGGAGCCCAGCTTGTAAAGGAGGTAGCCAATAAGACCCAGGAAGTGGCCGGGGATGGTACTACCAGTGCGGCACTATTGGTTCAGGCCATTGTAAAGCAGGGCATTAAAAATGTTACGGCCGGCTGCAATCCCATGTTTATAAAGAAAGGGATTGAAGAAGCGGTATCAAAAATCGTGGAACACCTGGGAGAGCAGAGCAAAGTAGTGGAGAGCCGGGAATCGGTATCCCAGGTGGCGGCTATCTCTGCTGATGATGAGACTATCGGGGAGCTGATTGCCGATGCCATGGAAAAAGTAGGCCGGGACGGAGTTATCACCATAGAGGAGTCCAAGAGTTTCCAGACCAACCTGAAAGTAGTTGAAGGGATGCAGTTCGACCGCGGATATGTTTCTCCCTATATGGTAACGGATACCGAAAAGATGGAAGCGATACTGGACAATCCTTATATTCTCCTTACCGATCGCAAGATCAGCAATATACAGGAAATTCTTCCCGTGCTGGAAAAAGTGGCCAAGCAGGGTAAGCAGCTGCTTTTGGTGGCCGAAGATGTTGAAGGTGAAGCCATGGCCACCCTGGTGGTTAATAAGATTCGCGGAACCTTTACCTGTGTGGCCGTGAAGGCCCCTGCTTTTGGAGATCGGCGCAAGGCCATGCTGCAGGATATAGCAGTTTTGACAGGAGGCCAGCTTATCTCTGAGGAGCTGGGTATTGAGATGGATAAGGTCGACCTGGATATGTTGGGTAGTGCCCGCCAGGTCAGGATTACCAAGGACGATACGGTGATCGTTGATGGCGCAGGTTCCCCACAGGATCTGGAAGCACGCATCAAGCAGATCCGAGTCCAGATGGAGGATACTACTTCCGATTTTGAGCAGGAAAAGATGCAGGAGCGTCTGGCCAAGCTGGCCGGTGGTGTGGCCGTGATTGAAGTAGGTGCGGCCACGGAGACGGAGATGAAAGAAAAGAAAACACGCATTGAGGACGCTCTATCTGCTACCCGTGCCGCTGTCGAAGAAGGGATTGTTCCCGGCGGAGGTGTGGCTTATCTTGACGCAGAGGAGTGCCTGGATGATCTGCAGCTGGAAGGTGATGAGGCGGTAGGAGTAAAAATTATGCGCCGTGCCCTGGAAGAGCCGCTGCGGCTAATTGCTGAAAACTCTGGTGAGGAAGGTTCCATCGTAGTGGAAAAAGTAAGGAACCTGGAGAAGGGAATGGGCTACAATGCCATGACCGGAAACTATGAGAAGCTGATGGAAAGCGGTGTAGTTGATCCGACCAAGGTGGTCCGTTCGGCTATCCAAAATTCTGCCAGCATCGCTGCCCTTTTCCTGACCACGGAAAGCGTGGTGGCCGATAAGCCCGAGGAAAAAGGAGCCGGTGGCGGTGCCCCCGATATGGGCGGCATGGGCGGCATGGGCGGCATGGGTGGAATGGGCGGCATGATGTAAAACGCCTACCCCCATTGCATATATGACAAATAAAAAACAAAAAAATGTCCCGGACCTATAAGGTCCGGGATTTTACTTTGCTTCTCCTTATATAGTATAATGACACAGAATCTTTTTCGCAAAGGGTGATTATCGGTTGCAAGGTAATTGCAAAATCTGCTCCGGGGAAACAACGGTCTTACGGGACGAGAAATTTGAGATAGATTATTATTCCTGCAACCATTGCTATTATATCTTCAGTGATGATAAAGACATCGTCTCTCCCGAAAAAGAAATCTCCCTTTACAGGCAGCATAACAATACCATGGAGAATGAGGGTTATGTAAACATGTTTAAGGAGTTTATAAAAATAACAGTTGATCCTTATGCGGAACGGATTAAAACCGCCCTGGATTTTGGCTGCGGGCCCGGACCTGTTTTGGCTACTCTGTTAAAGAAGCGGGGATTCGAGGTGGATATCTATGATCCCTATTTTGCCCCAGATAAAGTTTATGAAGAGAAAAGCTATGATCTTATTACTTCTACCGAGGTGTTTGAACATTTACAGGATCCTTTGGGTACAGCAGCCCTCTTAAAAAAACATCTCCGAAATAACGGAATACTGGCCATTATGACCCTTTTTCATCCTGGCGATAAAGACCTGTTTCTTAAGTGGTGGTACAGGCACGATCCCACGCATATTTCCTTTTATAGGCCGGAGACCTTTGAAGTGCTGGCTAATAAGTTGAATCTTGAGGTGTTAACTGTGGATGGCAAAAATATATGCGTTCTGGCGGAGCAGCGCACAGGTTAAGTTTCACGAAAGCAGATATTCTCAGGATCCTGGCCCGAAAAGAAATTTCCGAATTGACTACATACGGTGATGAATTGACTACATACGGTGATATGGTAGAAACTTTACAAGATGACAATCTCTTCCGGGTGGAGAGTCAGCTTTTCCAGGTTATTTCCATTAAAATAGACGGTATTTTCTACACCGGTTACAGCGGTGCCGGCGAAAAGAATCTTGGGTTCCAGGGCGAAAACCATGCCTTCTGCCAGGGGAAAGTGCTGTTTGGCGGTTAAAACGGGCAGTTCATCCAGTTCCAGGCCCACCCCGTGCGCTATAAATCCGGCCTGGTCTTTGCCGTAGCCCATGAAATGATCCTGGTAGCCCAGTTCCTCCGCCATTTTAAGGGCCAGGTTGTAGAGCTCGGAGCAGGGGGTGCCTGGTTTTGCTTCTTTTATGATCTCTTCCGCAATAAGCAGAGCGGCTTGGTGAGCCTTTCGTGTTTTTTCAGGGGGTTCCCCTAGGCAAAAAATGCGGGTGCAGTCAACACAATATCCGTTGTATACGCTTACGTAATCCACAAGCACCGTGTCTCCCTGCTCTATGGTTTTCCAGCCCGGTCCCTGGGGGTAAGCCGGGGAAAGACCCGGGCCGCCCGTGGGTCCGTCAAAGAAGGAGGCATAGGTGAGATTCTCCCCGGACATGACGTGTCCGTAGAAAACCTCCTGGTTATACTGGCGCATACGCACTCCGCCTTGATGTCCCAGGTTGCGCATGAGATGTTCCAGTTCTGCAGCAAACTCTACTTCTTTTTTCCCAGAGCTCAAGAGCCGGGGGACTGATTCCAGCATTTTACGACTGATCTCAGCACCTTTTCGCATAATCTCCAGCTCGTAAGGGCTCTTATACATGCGCAGCTCTTTTATGATAGGAGAAATATCCACCAGCTCGATCTCCGGAAAGGTCTTCTGGTAACGAAAATATAGGGCAGTGGGCAGGACGTCCAGCTCTAGGCCAAGCCTTTTTGTGTTCGGTGCTGTTTCCTGCAGTTTTAGGGGGAGCTCCCGAAAGCTTTCCTGGTATTGCACGTTGGGTAAAGCTGATTCTCTTTGGGCCCTGCTGAAACTTTTGCTGACCAGGTAACAACTTTCTCCCCCGGCAGGAATAATTAAATGTCCCCTTTGGGAACTTCCGCTGAAATAGAAGACATCTACATTTTGAGTGATCAAAGCAGCATCAATCTCGTGCTCTGTTAGCTTTGACTGCAGTTTTCCGATTCTTTTACCGATTTCTGCTTTGGGGGTGGATTCCATAAATTCAACCTCCTGAGAAGTGTCTTGCAAGTCTATATTAACTCTGTTTGTTAAAGAAACTGCAGTTATTATAACATTATTTTACTATGTTGTGTTTGTAAAAAATCTTGCTAATTCAATATCTTTTCAGTTAAAATGAGTAGAAGGGATTGCTATCTGTAAACTTAAGCAAGCATACTTAGGAGAATCCAAATATTTCAGGGAAAGGAAGTGTTTCAAAAATGCCGACCATCTTTTTTTACGGACCTGAGCTTGAAAAAGAGAAAAGAAGGGAACTTATAAAGTCTTTTACAGAAAAGGCCAGTGAATTAACGGGGATTGAAAAAGCCAGTTTCGTGGTTTATTTAAGAAACAGCGACCCGGAACATGTCGGAGTAGGGGGAGAGCTGTTGGAGGACAAGCATAAAAAATAAGCCGAAAGGGCTTATAAGATAATAATACGGCCAGGATGGAATGGAAGCAAACGTTAGCGATTTTCTACCATTTTTCTCCTGGCCGAATTTTATTGTTTTAGCTCTTCCACCCCATTCCCAGGCGCTGGCGATGCAGGTGCATCTGAATAGTTTTGGCCGCCAGGTGGGGGTAAGGTTCCAGGTAAACGCGGGCTCCTAATTGTTCATAAGCTCCTTCGGCAAAATAGTGAGCAACGTTGCAGGCGTCCAGCTCCATTTCATCTTCGTACTGGCGTTCTTTGGCCGGACGGGGTAACGGCACCGGTATGCCTCCGGCAAAACCCTGGTGGACGCTTACCCCATGGAGTAGAAAGGTTAGTCCCTGGCCGATATTTTTTTCACTACCCGGTGCGGGTCCTGAATGGCAGAAGGGCATTTCCCTAACTTTTCGGGAGGAGGCCGCGGCAAGCCTGGCGTATAGTTCAACCAGACGGGCGTTATCGGTGCAGGCTCCCACCGGCGGGATTCCGTGTTCAAGGCACACTTTTTTAAGACCGGGCGAAGCCAGGTTGGCCGTTTCAGGCGAAGCCAGCCCTGCGTTTAAGAGCCCGTACGAAGCACAACCGGTGGTCAGTACCAGAGCGCCGTAACCGATAAGTTTTCGGGCCAGCTCCACATGGTTGAATTCGTAGGGCACCTTGGGGCTGTTGCAGCCCCCTATGGAGACCAGGGCTTTTATATCGCCCTCTTTTAGGTGCTCTACCAGTTTATCTTCTCCTCCCAGCGCTTTTAAAAGGGATTCTTGTTCCCATCCCGCCAGAGCCTTGGTCTTTTCTTGTGGAATGTAAACTTCTTTGCCGCGGCGATTCTGGAAGTTGTTAATGGCTGCACTGAGAACTTCTTCTGCCTTTTCCGCAGCGGTGGAAGGGGAAAAGGGTATGTGCCTTGCCTCTGCAAAACGATTGCTTTCGCAGGTGGTAATGATTTCTCCCCCGTAACACTGGCTGACATCCTGTAGCCCTGGGATGGCACATTGCATATCCAAGACCAGGGCATCTACTGCACTGGTGGCCAAGATAAGTTCCATGCCCATAATATTTCCTACGGAGGGGATCCCGTGTCTGGAAAGAAGGGCCTTGCCGGTACAGCAGGCACCAGCTAGGTTTATTTGTTTGGCCCCCGCCTTTTGGGCCATTTCTTTGCCGCGCGGAGAATTAGCTACCTGAACCAGAGCTTCGGCAAGTGCAGGAGAGTGGCCGTGAATCAACACGTTGACGCTTTCTTTTTTCAGGATCCCGTAATCGACTTCGACAGGATAGCTATGAGTCGTTTTGATTGTGCAGCAGCCAAGCAGGAAAGGTGCGGTTCGTGTGGAGATAAAAAAAGCCCCCCGGCTGCGGGAAGGCTGCATTGCATTTCTACCTGGCTCTCGGAGGTTACAAATTAACATTTCTTCAGGTTATCTGTAATTATCAGGGAGATTTATCTTTTATTGAAAAAGCCTTTGACCAGGACAACAGGAGTGCCTGCATCTGCAGAGCCGCTGATCAAATCCGCCAGGCTGGCGATAAGGTCCTCCATTTTTCGCGGAGTGGTCCCTTCACTGACCATCTCATCCTGTTCATGCTGCCTGGATTGATGGGCTTTTAAGGTTTCTTCGATCTCCGCCAAGGATTTGCCTTCAGCGTGAGCAGTATCGGCCAGCAGTTTGTATTTGACTCCTTCTCTCATCCTGCCTCCTTTGAAGCCTTCCGTGCTGCCCAGGCCCGGTTGCGGATCTGCCAGCTCATATATGCCCGAAGGTGGATCTTTGTATGCCCCGTCGCCGTAGATTAATACCTCCACTTTTTTACCCAGTTTTTCGTAGATCTTTTTCTGTATACGGGTCGCATATTCATCTCCCTCTTTTGGCGCCAGGTTCAGTAAATTTTCTGTAGACATGTTGCTGCCTAAAAGCCCCCACTCGGACCAGGAAGGTTTGGAGCTGTCGCTGCAGATATCCTGCAGGGTTATACAGTTCACACCTTTTCCCTGCAGAGCAGCACAGGTTTTATGGCGCTCGTGAATATTGGAAATGACGACGCAATCTGGATCAAAGCTGGTTATCATCTGCGGATCATTGCAGAGATAGATCCGGGATTTGGCTCCTTCAGCCTCGATGATTTCTTTATAGTAGCGGGGATAATTCACCTTGGTGATGGGGTGGGAGCAGTCTTCTGCAACTGTCTCGAACTTGATCATTCCATTCTCTCCACAATTGTTGGCCAGTTCCTCGTCAATAATCTGGTTTCCGACTTCATCGCAGGGATAGGAGAACTGCAAAATTATTTCCCCTTCCGGCACTGCTTTAGCTAGGCCTCTTAAGATGATAGCGAAGCGGTTACGGCTTGTTATGGGAAAAAGTACTCCCAGTTTCCCGTTTTTTTGAACCTGGTATTGTTCTTCCAGGTTGTCAGCGATATCCTGAGTGGTAACGTAATTGTTTTGCGCCCTTGCTACAACCGATTCCGTGACACAAACCACATCTCCGTCTTCCAGTAGCGTGTCTCTGTAGCATTCCTCCATGGATTGATAGACCATCCCTATCAGGTCGCAACCGGGGGTAATCACTCCCAATTTGATACCAAAAGCGCAGGGTCCAATATAATTCGGTAACTTACTCATATTCAGTAAGAGCCTCCCCAAACATTATTCTCTATTTTAACGAATAACTGAAGTGGTTTTTTATCTCCCTCCATAAATTCGTAACCGGTCCTCAAATCTCCTTTTTTGAAATAATGTGTTTCTTGCAGGTAGAAAAGACGGCAAGCGTTATTCCACGAAATTTTTCAGGTTAGAATCAGCCAGGCTTTTTTCGGAGAGATAGAACATACCTTCCTCGGTTAATTTTATTATTTCTGCATCCACCAATAGCTGTAAAGCATAGGGCTTGTAGTCGCGCACTTTATACATACGCTCGATCACGCTTTGAGGGGTGATGCCGAGTTCTTCTTTTGTCTTGGCATTCTGGCTATCAAGGGCGCCTTTTTCCCTGAAGATTCTCAGTACCTGCTGCAAGGATCTTTTCATGCGCATACGGGAAAGAAAGATGGCCAGAACAAGTAGAGCTAAGATAACGATTATGAAGATAACGGTAGGAAGCATAGTAGAAGCTTTACTCCTTTATTAAGTTATATGGAAGGGAAAGAGGATATATCATAATATGTATGATATACTAAAGCTTGTCTTTCCTCCGCCTTTCTTACCATACCATAGAACAGCTAAGCCTTCAATGTTGGATCTTATATATTTATCCACAGGAATAACTCCTTCTTTTTGGAGTATGTTATAACCCGACTTTTACAGTTAGCATAGCAAATTTACCTAGATTAACATA
>CAZMLU010000026.1:0-23074 GCA_964567295.1 uncultured Desulfovibrionaceae bacterium | reverse complement strand
CATTGGCCTGAAATATTCCATGATTGCCCGTATTGAAAAAATCCTTATTATCCACGGAATGGCTACTTTCCTCTTTTTTTTCTGCTACCGGGAGCGCTTTTTCTTCAGTTTCAGCAGAGCTCTCCATCTTATTTTGGGAGAATAAATAGGAGTTCTGAGGCGCAGAATTTTCCCTAACGGCACCGGGACTTTCTTCTATGTGTTCCCTGTTTTCTATATTAAATTGAGTGCTTCTTGGAGTGACAGAGGACGTTTTTTCGGCTTTCCAGGAAGGAACAAAACTGCCGGAAAATATTGCTTGAAGGGAGTTTTGCACAAACTTACTTAAGGAATCTTCACGGTGGAAACGCACCTCTATTTTGGTTGGATGAACATTCACATCAAGTTCTTGGGGAGGGATTTGCAAAAAAAGAAAGGCTACCGGGTACCGTTTAGAAGTTACCTGGTTGCGGAAACTTTTATCCAGGGAACTTCTTAGGAGAGGACTGCGTACGTAGCGGTTATTTACAAAAAAATACTGGTAGTTTCTATTATTACGGGTGAAAGTGGGATTACTTACATATCCGCTAAGGGAAGTATCATCTTCCACTTGATGACCAAGGGGCATTAGTTCCCTGGCCAAATTGCTACCAAAAAGAGAAGAGATTACATTTAGCAGCTTGCCGTCCCCCGGTGTTTCTAAAATCTTGCCGGATTCTTTTTCTAAAACAAAGGAGATATCAGGCCTGGAAAGAGCCATAGTCTGAACGGTCTTGGAAACCCTGGCAGTCTCTGCAGGGATACCCTTTAGAAACTTTTTCCTGGCCGGGGTGTTAAAAAACAAATTTCTTACATTAACCTTGGTTCCAATCGGAAAACCAACTTTTTGGTACTCTTTCGAAATTCCTGCTTCCAAATAGATATAACTTCCTATTTCTTCTTTTTTATGCCTGGTTGTAACCGAAACTTTAGAAACAGAAGATATGCTGGGAAGTGCTTCTCCCCGAAACCCAAGAGTTTTTATTTTTTCAAGATCTATTATTTTATTTATTTTGCTGGTGGCGTGCCTCTGAAATGCCAGGGATAGCTCCCCGGAAGGAATACCGCAGCCATCATCCAGAATTGCAATCTCTTCCAGGCCACCTTTTGTCAAAGTTATTTTGATTCGTTTTGCACCGGCATCCAACGCATTTTCCAACAACTCCTTAACTACCGAAGAAGGGTTTTCCACCACTTCTCCTGCTGCTATTTGGTTAGCTGTATTTTCATCAAGTTTATAAATAGGCACTATATTCTTACCTTTCTTTTAAAGCTTTTTTAAAATCCTTTTTTGCATTGCAAAGAGTTTATTAAGCGCCCGCAATGGAGTAGTATTTACCATGTTCATTTTCTTTATTTCCTGGATGATTTGTTTTTCCACTGTGGTAAGCTCCCCTTGTGAGGCCTTGTCCTTTTTGCTTTCTTCCCCCGGGAAGAAAGCAAGCTGACCTTCTTTTAACAGGATATTATTTCCCTCGAGCAAATCACCCTGTTTTTCCCCATTTTCCTTGTTTGAGGAAAACTCTTCCTCCAGCTGCGCAAGAATTTCTCTGGCTCTGTCCAGTACATCTTCAGGCAGCCCCGCCAATCTGGCTACATTAACACCGTAGCTTTTATCTGCTTTTCCTTGAACTACTTTGCGTAAAAATACTACATCCTCTCCTATTTCCTTAACCGAGACAGTATAATTAACTAAACCCTCCAGTTTTTCTTCCAATGATGTAAGCTCGTGGTAGTGGGAGGAGAAAAGAACCTTGGCTTTTACACGATCATGGAGATATTCCAAAATGGCCCTGGCAAGACTCATTCCATCATAGGTACTGGTGCCGCGCCCAATCTCATCTAAGATAACAATACTCCGGGGTGTGGCCGAGGAAAGAATAGAAGCAGTTTCCTCCATTTCTACCATAAAAGTACTGCGGCCACTGCTTAGATCGTCACTGGCCCCCACCCGTGTGAAGATGCGTTCAACAGGTTGAAATTCCATTTCATCGGCTGGAACAAAGCTGCCTGCCTGTGCCATAATTAATAGAAGAGCAGCACTGCGACAGTACGTGCTTTTTCCGGCCATATTGGGCCCGGTGATGAGCAAAACCCGTTCTTTTTCAGGGCCCATAAATAGATCATTAGGAATAAAGGGGTCTTCTGCTGTTCTTTCCACTACTGGATGGCGACCGTTTATTACTTTTATTGTGTTGTTTGTGGTAAGAACCGGTTTAATATATCCATAAGCCGAAGCTGCCTCAGCAAAGGCAAAGAGACAATCCAGGGTTCCCATAACTTGTGCTGCCGACTGGATCTGTTCCGTATAACAAACTGTTTTCAGTCGTAATTCTTCGAAAAGTTTGTATTCCAGGCGTCCTAATTTTTCCTCTGCGTTTAGAATCAGATCTTCTTTTTCTTTTAATTCTTCCGTGATGAAACGCTCTGCGTTAACCAGGGTTTGTTTGCGTATATAGTCCACTGGGACAAGTTCCAGGTTGGCACGGGTAATCTCTATGTAATATCCGAATACTTTATTATAGCCGATTTTTAAAGACTTAATACCAGTGCGTTTTTTTTCTTCTTCCTCAAATTCCAGCATCCACGCTTTGCTGTTCCTGGATATCATACGCAGTTCATCTATTTCCTGGCTGTAACCTTCCTTAAAGATGCCCCCTTCTTTTATGGTAAAAGGAGCATCTTCGCTAATAGCCATCTCCAGCTCCTGAGCAAGTTCGGAAAAATCAGGGATTTGCTCATTTAATTTTTGCAGGAGTTTGCTCTCTGTTTCACTCAGGAAACCTTTTAGGTGCGGCAGCACCAGGAGCGTCTTTTTGAGGCTCAACAGGTCCCTGGGATTTATATAGCCGAGGTTAAGGCGACTGCTGAGTCTTTCCAGATCGTAAACATCACTTAAAAGTTTCCCCAAGTCACTCCTGAAAGGATGGTTATCTTTAAATTCTTCCACAGCCTGCCAGCGCAATTCAATGAGCTCTTGTTTAAGTAACGGCCGCTCCAGCCATTTTCTAAGCAGTCTTTTTCCCATAGCAGTCTTGGTTCGATCAAGAACGCCAAAGAGTGAATTCTTTTTTTCTTTTGTGCGCATTGTCTCGATGATTTCCAGGTTTCTTACAGTAATAGCATCAAGGATGACTGCGTTTTCTTCCCGAGAGAATTTTATATTGCGAATATGCCCCAGTGAAGATTTCTGCATATTCTTTATGTACTTAAGCGCCAATGCTGCAGAAATAAAGGACGCTCTGAATTCCATCAGCCCAGTATTCTGTAAAACATCATTGTCAAACTGCTCTTGTAATAGTCTTATCGCTTCTTCATCATTGCTGAAAGGATTACCCAAATTTACTAGGGAGCTTTCCATATGTTTTTTAAATAATTTCTTACTGTGCATATCTATATTAAATGTATCCTCAAAAATAATTTCGGCCGGCTGAAGGCGCTCAATCTCGTCAAAAAGCCTAGATAAAGCATTATTTCCTTCAAAAAAATATACTTGGAGCTCACCGGTAGACACATCAATAAAGGTTAGCCCAAAAGTTTCCGGATCTTCAGTTTGAAAGATAGCAGCCAGGTAATTATTTCGTTCATCATCCAGCAGGCTATCTTCAATACGGGTTCCAGGAGTAATTATGCGGGAAACCTCACGCCTTACCAAGCCTTTTGCCTGGGAAGCTTCCTCCACCTGTTCACAAATAGCCACTTTGTGCCCGTTTTCTAAAAGCCTGGAGATGTAGCTTTGAACGGAATGATAAGGCACACCAGCAAGCGGAATAGCATTTTCCTTATCGGTGTTTCTGCTAGTTAATGCGATCTCTAATTCCTTTGAGGCTATTACTGCATCTTCAAAAAACATCTCATAAAAATCCCCTACCCGAAAGAAAAGAATTGTATCCGGGTGTTCTTCTTTAATGTTTTTAAACTGTTGCATCATGGGTGTCAGCTTGTTCAAGGAATTGTTCACCCCAAATCCATATTGTAATTATTATATCACAATTGTTTATCATAAAAAAAGAACCTGCGTAGCAGAACTAACTGGCTACGACAGGTTCTTTCCAAAGATATACAAAACAACCAAAACAAACAAATAATTAAATAAATGGGTTCACGCAAGCAAACCTGAGCTCACTAAAAACACTTATTCTTCTTCGTTTGGATTTTTTAAACCAGTTATACCCTCGCTGATAGCATCATTTACCGATTTCATAACGTTATTGAAATCTTCTTGAGCTTTCATAAAGGACCTAACGGTAAGGTTGCCGTGCATCTGTTCTCGCAAATTATTAAAATTTGTCGTCTGTTCTTCAGGAGGCTCAACTCCTGATTGCTGCGAAAACTCAATGGTCTTTTGTGCTTCTTGTACAGCTTGAATTAGTTCTTGGGCTGAGGGATCGTCTTTAAGATTATCTCCAGCTCTTTCAAGCTCCTTATACTCTTCCGTTTCTTTAATCTCTTGCCCAAGCTCTTTTGCCTTATCTTCTAAAGCCAATATTCCACCTCCTATTCGTTTATAAAATTTGCTAAGTTTGCTTTATAAAAAGAAACTAGCTCTCTCTTTACTTGTACTTCTCCAAGTAAAAAACTATAACCTTCCTAAATAATAAAAAAGTCCGGTTTCCCGAACAAAAAATAAAAAGGCTTATAACTTAATTATTGCATTGGGGACAAATACCATAAAAATATAACTGCGTAGATGCTATTTCATACCCTGTATTTTTTTTAACTACATCTAATAACTGCTTATCCTCTAACATGTCGATAGAAAAACCATTTGCATCTTCAACCTTACTGCATTTTTCACAGTAAACATGGGAATGAGGCGTTGTAGTAGAATCGTATCGCAGGCCACCGTCACCGACATTTAATTCTTGGACAAGCCCCACTTTTTTAAGCACATCTACAGTTTTATACACAGTAGCAAGGCTCATAGCAGGATAATCGGGTTTTAATTTCTGGTAAATCATTTCTACGTTAGGATGGCTTTTGGTTTCTTTTAAAATGGCATAAACAGCCATCCTCTGAGGGGTTACCTTGATTTTTTTCTCTCTCAAAATATCTTCTATGTTTTGCATTTGCACCCTCCATTAGGAATATATAAATGATATTAAGTAATAATAAGTAAGTCATATCCCTTATCAATATATAACATTTTAAACAAAAGGTCAACAATTATTTTTTAAAACTAGATATTATTAAGTAACTCTCCGGTTAGTGTCCATGGTTTAGCTTCCACAATCTCCACGTTTAGCAATTGACCTGTTAAGTCTTGGTCTGTAAAAAAATGTACAATTTTGTTAGTTCTAGTGCGGCCGGTATATATCTTATGATCTGTTTTGCTCTTCCCTTCAACCAGGACTTCTTGTTTTGTTCCTAAAAGTTTTAGATTTTCTTCCAGACTTATTTTGTTTTGCAGCTCGTTAATATTCATGATTCTACTTTTTTTCTCTTCCAATAAAACCTGATCGTCCATTTCTGCTGCTTTTGTTCCGCTTCGAGGAGAATAAACAAAAGTAAAAGCAGCATCAAATCGTATTTCCCTTATCATTTCTATAGTTTGTTGGAAATCATCTTCAGTTTCACCCGGAAAACCTACAATAATATCGGTAGTGATAGAGCAGTTGGGTATAAAATCTCTAATAGTCTGAACCAATCGTAGATATTCTTCTCTAGTATACCCCCTGTTCATTCTCTCTAAGATTTTATTGCTGCCTGCCTGCAGTGGCAAGTGAAAATGTTCACATATCTTTTCCCCTTCCGCAATTGTTCTTACAATGCTTGTTGAAAAATCCCGCGGTTGAGAGGTCATAAATCTGATCCGCAGAAGACCATCGGTTTCATCCAAAACCTTCGCTAATTTTGCAAAATCAAATTCTTCTTCAAGTTCTTTTCCATAGGAATTTACGTTTTGACCCAGCAGGGTAATCTCCTTATAACCTTCCCTTGAGAGCTCATTTACTTCTTTTATGATTTCTTCAGGAGGTCGGCTTTTTTCAGGCCCCCTAACGAAGGGAACTATACAATAAGTGCAAAAATTATTACACCCGTAACTTATAGGGACCCAGGCTGAAATGCCTTCTCCCCTCTTTACAGGTAAACCTTCCCTCTCCCCTTCGGGGTTAATATCAATTACGGTTCTAGAAGAAAGGCGGGCCTTTTCCAATAATTCAGGAAAACGTCCCAGAGAATGTGGTCCACCAATAATATCCAAAAAGGGAAACCTTGCAGCCATTTTTTCAGCTACGCCCGCTTGTTGTACCATGCAGCCCCAGAGGACCATCAACATCTCTGGTTTTTCTTCTTTGAATTTTTTCAACTTTCCAAGGCGACCATAAACTTTTTCTTCTGCTTTTTTTCTCACTGCGCAGGTGTTTAAAACAAAGATATCTGCTTCACCTTGCTCATTTGTAGATTTGAAGTCCATGGTTTCCAGGTGTCCAGAGAGTACCTCTGAATCATATACGTTCATCTGACAACCCATGGTGAGGATATAATACTTTAGTTCTTTTTCTGTGCCAAATTGGCTCATAAAATCGAATCCCTTTGCCTTTAAATATTATTTTTATAATTTTTCCGAGTTGCCATCTTTCAAGATGGCTTCGGCTTCTTGAAGTTTATCTTGAGGAACAAGAATCTTTGCCTCTGCTAAGGGTCCAGAGGTTAGACCGTAAATTGTTCCTGCAGCCTCTTTTTTAACAACTACAGGAATTCCTGCTGCTTTTAACCTTTCTTCTAACATATCTGTAAGAACTGGATCTGTCTCCACTGTTAATTTAACCCAATTACTCATTTTAGCCAGCGCTCCTTCTCGTTATTTCAATATAAGAAGAGAATATAATCAAACACTATTGACTTGATAAGAGCTATTTTCTTTAGCAAGCTCTGTAGCAGGAAAAATTGCAGTTGCTTCCTCATGGTATCGTTCGTGTTCATTGTATGGAAGGAAATGAGTGAGCAGAAGTTGCTTTACCTGTCCTTCAAACGCCAGTTTTGCAGCTTGTTTTGCACTGAGATGGTTAATTGCCCCCTTTTGTAGATCGCTGGAGAGGAAAGTTGATTCACATAAAAAAAGGGAAGCATCTTCTGCAAAAGAGCTGAGTTGCGGGAAGTATTCAGTATCCGAAGAATAGACCAGTTTATTTCGGTTATTACTTAAGACAGAAATTGCATAAGATGGAATAGAATGCACCGTATGTAGAAAAGAAAAAAGGAAAGGACCGATTTCAAACCGTTTTTTTTCATTAATTACTTCAATATCGTACTGGTCTTTATATAAAAATAAACGATCATATTCTGCTGCAGGCTCAGCAGGAGAATATATTTTTAAGGGCGACGTTCGAAGCCCGCTATATTTTGATAAACTAAGAGCATGGCGAAGTATAAAAAGATCAGAGATATGGTCGCTGTGCAGGTGAGATATAATCACCGCTGATAGCTCATCTAATCTTACAAAATATTGCAAATTGCTAAGGACCCCATTTCCACAATCTAGCAATATAGCATAGCCGTCCTGTTCCAGTAAATAACCCGAACAAGTTCCTCCCGCGCTCGGAAAAGGACCATAGCAACCTAATACTGTGAGTTTCATAATGTAACCAAGCACCTGCCCCTTTTATTATGAATTACCTGAAAATATATTCTGTGGGTTTGTGAACTGTGAGATTACTTAGCCAGGCAATGGCTATTAAAGTTAATAGCTTAAAAAGAAAAGTGTAATATAATGACCAATCTAGATATATAATATAACCTTGTTTCAGTGCAAAATATTCTAAGATGCTAAAGATAACTGCAAATAAAATCAAGTAAGGCAGCTGCCACCATTTTTCTTCAGGTAAATACCTGATAACAATTATTCCGAGGCCTGTAACAGCAAGCAGATAAGCAAGAGGAATGTCTTCCACCGCAAAAAATAGCTCATTGAAACTATAAATGCCGCGGGTCACAAAGGCTTCGTTTAAAAAAAAGAAAACCACAAAAGACCAGGGGCCCACACTCCAAAAAGTTTTCAGATCTCCCTTTCTAAAAATCATTAACATCACAAACCATACAATAACTGCAAATAATATCCAGGGCAACAGTCGCTTCCCTCCTTTATACTTATCCTTCTACCAGTATATTTTATTGTTCTTATAATCTTCCCGAACGCAAGATAGACCACAACCACCAGAACCCCATAGCGCCTGCTAGAATAAGACCGATCTCTGCCAGGGCAAAATACCTGAATATTGTGGACTCTGTAAACTGTATTATTAAGCAGAGTCCTACAATTATGCTGGCTAAAACAATGCTAAAAGAAAGTCTGTTAACCATATAGTTTAAGTCGCTCAGGATCTGTTCAACTCGAAATATTTCTACTTTTACCTTCAGGTTCCCCTCGGCGCCTTTTTCTAGAATAGTTAAGAATCTTTCTGGAAAATATTCCAGCAACCGTTTGTATCTCCTGGTATTTTTATATACACTTTTTACCATTCTTTTATAAGAAAATTGCCTGCGGAATATCTCTTTGCTCATGGGTTGGGCCAGCTCGGCTATACTGAAATCGGGGTGCAAATCTGTGAGTAATCCTTCCAAGCTCAAAAATGTTTTTGCCAGAAGAGTAAAATTGGGAGGAAGTCTCACATGCTGTTTTGCTGCAATATCCATTAACTCCTGCAAACTTTGTCCCAGGTTAATATCCTTTAGTGGCAAGTCATAATATCTTTCATGCAGGCGCTCCAACTGTATACGCAGCTGCCTGGGATCTGTCTGCTCAGTAACAACACCCAGGTTTAGAATGCTGTCCAATATTTCATCTATATCCCGGCCTAAAAAGCCTAGAAGCAGTTTACTAAAACTATAAAGTTGTTCTTCGTCCAGACCGCCGGCTATTCCAAAATCCAAAAAATATATCTTTCCAGTAGAGGGCATTATACCAATGTTTCCTGGATGGGGATCTCCGTGAAAATAACCGTCTATAAGAACCTGTTTTAAGTAAGCCTTGCTGAGATCTTCTGCTATTTTTTGCGGAGAAAAACCTTTTTTTAGCAAAAGATCTTTTTCCTTTAGCTTTATACCCTCTATATATTCCATGGTGATAACCTTGCTACTGGTATGGTCCCAGTATATGCCCGGTATATAAACCGCTTCGTCATGAAGAAAGTTCTTTTTTATCCTTTCGGCGTTCCTGGCTTCATGGTAATAATTTAACTCCATCTGAATAATATGGCTGAACTCTTCTACAATTTCGCTGAAATGATACAATTTGCCCAGGTTCGTATACTTGTCCAACAGGTGAGCAATCTCCCAAAGGATATCCAAATCCTGCGCAATAGTTTTCTGGATGTTAGGGCGCTGAACTTTGATAATTACCTTTTCACCACTTAAAAGTTCGGCTTTGTGTACTTGCCCGATAGAAGCAGCAGCAATAGGTGTTTTTTCGATATACTTATAAAGAGTTTCCAGGCTGCCATCCAGTTCCTCCTCGATAATATCCTTAACCTGTGAAAAAGAAATGGGGAAAATATCATCCTGGAGTTTTTGAAGTTCTGAAATATATTCTCGCGGCAAAAGTTCTGAGCGTGTGCTCAAGAGTTGCCCAAACTTAATAAATGTGGTTCCTAATTCTTCCATAACCATTCGTAAACGAACGGCTTTAGAATATTTCGTGATCCCCTTCTTCTCTTTCTTACGGAAGGAAAAGCGAAGGTGCCTGGCAAATTCTCTTATACCAAGCCCCTGGATCATCTGGCCAAAACCATGCCTGACCATTGTGTTTATAATTTTCTGAAACCTTCTCACGCGCCATCTTCGGAAGAACAATACCTCACCGCCATCTATCCAGAAATAACAATTTATTAGCTCTCCTGTTTATCTTTGTCTATTTTATTTACTTTTTCTTCCAGGGCGGTTACTCTTTTTTCCAGCTCTCTATATTCGTTCCTGGTTACCAGGTCGCTTTTTTGTAGTACATTATTGACTTCGTTTTTAATATGCTGACTGAATTCTTCCTTTTCCTTCTCTCCTCTTTCCATTAATTCTTTGAGCAGGGTCCTTGCTTCTTCTCGCTGAATTTCACCCTTTTTCACCAGGGTTTCCACTGTTTTTTCCGCTTTCTCTTTGGTCATGGATACCGTTCCCCAACCCAAAGATACTAATAAATCTATCATGTTTTCTTCCCCTCCTTTTTTCAATGACTTAACCAAATTGAATGACACTATGATTAAAAACGAAATCGCTCTCATATCTAAAATTTTTTAACGTATCTGCCCATCTCCAAAAATAATATATTTTCTACTGGTAAGAGCAACAAGCCCCATAGGTCCCCTGGCATGGAGTTTTTGGGTGCTGATGCCCATTTCAGCTCCCAGACCAAATTCAAATCCATCGGTAAAACGGGTGGAAGCATTGATGTAAACCGCTGCTGCGTTAATCCTGGAAATAAAAGAATGGCCACGGGCGTAATCACGGGTAACAATAGCCTCTGAATGACCGGAACCGTACTCATTGATATGATCTACTGCTTCCTCAAAATTCTCCACTACTTTTATTGCTAAAATCATATCCAGGTACTCTGTTTTCCAGTCTTCTTCAGTAGCCTGCTTAATATTTCCCGCATGCTTTTGTGTCTCCTGGCAACCCCTGATTTCAACTCCCTTCTCTTCCAGTCTTTTTATAATCTGGGGCAAAAAAGACGCGGCATTATCTTGGTGAACCAACAGTGTTTCCATAGCGTTACATACTCCGGGACGATGGGTTTTGGCATTATCTGCTATTTCCAGTGCCATATTTAAATCCGCGCTGCTATCCACATAGGTGTGGCAATTTCCCACCCCTGTTTCCAGCACAGGCACTGTAGCATTTTCCACTACTGTTTTGATCAAAGCCGCACCTCCCCTGGGGACCAGTACATCCAGATATTGCTTCTGCTGCATCAGCTCTGTCACAGCAGCTCTGCTTACATCTTCGATTAATAAAACAGCATCCTCAGGAAGGTCAGCCTCTCTTAACCCCTCTCTCAGAATCTCCGCCAGGGCTCTGTTGGAGTTGATAGCTTCGGAACTGCCGCGTAAAATTACAGCATTTCCGGATTTAAGGCCCAGACTGGCCGCATCTATGGTAACATTGGGGCGGGCCTCGTAAATGATGCCTATAACCCCCAAAGGAACACGCACCTCCCCCACCTGGAGACCGCTAGGTCTGCGCCACATTGAGGTAACTTCACCTATAGGATCGGGCAGTGCAATAATATCCCGCAACCCTTCGGCCATATCCTTGATTCGTTCTGTAGTTAGTTGAAGCCGATCATAAAAGGCCTTGGTATAACCTTTTTTTTCCGTCAACTTGTCCAGATCTTTACTATTTTCTTGGATAATACTTTCCGCCTTATTTCCCAAAAGCTGGGCAATGTTTTCTAAAGCGTTATTTTTTTGCAAGGTGGAGGCCTCAGACATAATATAACTGGCTCTTTGCGACCTTTTTGACTTATCAAGTACTTCTGCCATAATAATTATCCCCTTCCAGAATATAATTACCGAAGAACCAGGTTATCACGATGAACTACTTCTTCGCTTCCCGCATAACCTAAAATTTCTTCTATATCTTTAGATTTACACCCTTTTATTTTTCGAAGCTCCCCCGCATTATAATTAACCAGTCCTCGGGCCACCTCTCCGTCTCTATCCCCGTTAATACTGACTGTTTCACCCCTGGTAAAGTCCCCTTCAATTTTTGTGACACCAATAGGCAAGAGGCTTTTATTATCCTCTTTTAACGCTTTTTCTGCGCCCTTGTCCACGTAAATAACACCTTTTAGCTTTTGAGTAAAAGCAATCCAGCGTTTTCTGCTTCTCAGGTGTGCGTTATTGGAGCTGAAAAGAGTGCATAAAGCTTCCCCGTCCAAAATTCTTCTAATAATATTTTTCTCCCTGCCGTTAGCAATGACCGTTTTAATACCTGCTGACATGGCAATTTCCGCTGCTTCCAGTTTAGTTACCATCCCACCTTTGGCCAAGATTTCCTCAGTTGTGCCGGCATATTGTTTGATCTCCGGGGTTATTTCCTGTATATACCTGATACATGTTGCTTCAGGATCAACCTGGGGATTTCCAGTGTAGAGTCCGTCTATGTTAGTGAGAATAATAAGTAAGTCGGCATCTATAAGGGTTGCAGCCAACGCAGAAAGCCTGTCATTGTCCCCGAACTCAATCTCTTCTGTAGAGATAGTATCATTCTCATTAACAATGGGGATAGCCCCGTATTTGAATATATGCAGCAGAGTATTGCGCGAATTCAGATAACGTTCTCGGTTTTCAATATCCTCCCGGGTAAGTAAAAGCTGAGCAACAGTATGACCGTATTCTGAAAAAAGCTTTTCATAATGTTGGATTAAAAGCCCCTGCCCTATAGCAGCTACTGCCTGTCTTTCCTGAATGGATACAGGTTTTTTTTCCAAACCCAAACGTCCTATACCAGCACCAACCGCTCCGGAAGAAACCAATATCACGTCTTTTCCCTGATTTTTAAGATCAGCAATTTCCATGGCCAATTTTTCTATAATTCCCAGGTTTAGCTTCCCTGATTTATAAGTGAGTAGGCGGGTGCCTACCTTAATCACTATTTTTTGAATTTCATCTAAGTTAAAAGATCTGTTCAAAAAAATCTACGCTCCCATAATTTTACTATTTTCCCAATAGCTTGCTTCTCTCAGCCGCTTCTTTTACGGCACAGATAGCTGCATTACGCAGTCCACCTTCTTCGAGGGCGATAAGCCCTGCACTGGTGGTTCCACCGGGTGATGTAACTTTATTTTTTAAAACAGCAGGGTGTTCCCCGCTTTCAATCATCATCTGTGCAGCGCCAAAAACTGTCTGTGAAGCCAACAATAGCGCTGTCTCTCTATCCAAGCCCATTTCCACTCCGCCATCAGCCAGTGCCTCGATAAACATGAATGTATAAGCCGGACCGCTGCCGCTTAAACCTGTAGCAGCATCAATATATTTTTCTTCTAAAGGAAGCACTTTTCCCAGCGCTTCGAGAAGGTTGATTACCTGTTTTTCTTCTTCATCCGTCACCTGGCTTCCCTTGCTAACTACGCTCATGCCCTCTCCAACAAGTGAAGGTGTGTTGGGCATTACTCTAATTAGTTTCCGTGATTTACCCAGGTTCTTTTCGAAAAAAGATATGGTCAGGCCAGCAGCTACCGAAATCAGCGTATGCTTCTCTTGTATAAAGGGCTTTAGCTTAATCAGCAAACTTTCCATCTCGTGAGGTTTAACCGCTAGAAAAATGAGATTAGCTTCATTACATAGTGATAGTAAATCAGGGGCCCTTTTTACCTTATGAGCTGCTTCCAACTCCTTGGTCTTTTCCCCATCTTTATCAAAAACCGATATATTTTCGGGAACGACAAATTTTCTGGACAGTATTCCTTTAATTATAGTCGAACCCATGACTCCGCATCCAATAAATCCCAGCAATTTCTTTACCTCCCACCTATAAATAAATCCTTACTGTATTTTTCGTTCAAATTAAGAAACGAAGTTCACAGCTGTATATATTGTATTATAAAGGCCTTCGCAATGCAAGTTAACTGAGCTATCGCTTTTTTAAGCCTTCGAAAGCATGGAAGCTCAGCCTGGTATCCTATGAATTTATGGAGCCCCTTTCTGCCTGAATTATTGAATTCCAGAGCTGAGGCATAACTTAAAGGCTCCAGTTTAAATGGGGGTTCCAGGGATCTTTGAAAATTATTTTTTCGCAAAGTAAAAGGAGGCCTACACTATGGTGAATGAACTTGATACTCCAGTCTTAATTAGTGGAAGATATTTTACCGTACAGGAATTATATGAGGTACAGGAAACGGTACGGATGTTTCCGAAGCTGAGCCGTGCTGAACTGGCAAAAACGATCTGTGAGAACTTGAGTTTGGTGATACCGGTTGGTCAGTATAAAAAAGCCTCATGCCTACAGCTTTTAGACAAACTTCATAGGCAGGGCCTGATTGACCTACCGGTTAAGCAAGAAGAAAAGATTTAGGACACCAGGGATAAGATCAGCTTTGGGCTGCGAACAGAAACCGGTTTGCCGGTCGAGGGGTATGTCACTGACTATGAACCCATTGACTTGGAGCAGGTTAGAGAAAAAGCCGATACGCGGCTTTGGAACGAATATGTTCACCTTTACCATACCTTGGGCTACAAGCGTCCTTTTGGCGCCAGTCAGCGCTATTTCATTTTCTCAGGAACTACGCAGAAGCCTTTAGGTGGAGATTTTCTTTGTGCTGAGGCGATTGAAACACTGGATGGGAGTCCCCATCCGTTCAGGGCCGTATTCGGGAAAGGCCTGAAAAAACATATCCTTGGTCAGGGACATTTCAGCAAGCGTTTTGGCGGCTGTTACCGCACCCTGCCCACCCCGGCGTGCCAGCGGATTTCCGCCAGTCCACTTTCAACAAATTCACATACTTCACCGCTCAAAACCGAGCACCTCCTAATAGATTGCTTTGTGCTGAAATTCCCAATAATTGGGGGACGGCTTTTTCATTTTGAGCAAAGCCGTGGCAATCTCTTTTTTAGCCTGAGATCGCCACGGCCCTATGCACCTCGCCATGACAAGAGCTTGATGATACCAGAATCAGAAGTCTATTTAAATTGAACAGCCCTGCCTGCTGTAAATGCTTTTTTATTCATTTCCGCAAACTTTGCAGGCACCAGGCCCTCGATTAAATTTAACCACTGCTCTTCCGTGCCGCCCAAAAAGTTTGAAAGGGCACCGAGTAAGACAACGCCCACCATGGCGGGATTGCCCATGTCTTTAGCTATCCCTGTGGCATTAATCCATAATATCTTGCTGCCTTTGGAAGACAGAATGTCCTCGATCTCCTTTTCCGAGGGATAGGTTGCCTTACCAAGATTTACGGGAGGAGGGGGGACACGGTAGTTATTAATAAGAACCACCGTGTCTTTACTGAGATATATGGGCCATCTTCCCGCTTCCAGTGTTTCAAAGCCGATTACGAAATCTGCTTTGCCATGTTCCACCAGGGGTGCATATACTTTATCGCCCCAGCGGATATGGCTTTCCACTGAGCCTCCACGCTGGGCCATGCCGTGCACTTCGGCTGTTTTCACATCGTGCCCAAACTCCACGCCTGCTGCTGCCAAGATATTGCTGGCCAGGATTGTGCCTTGTCCCCCGACTCCAGCCATTAAAAAGTCAAATTTTTTCAACTGAGCCATCTCCTCTCTATCACTAAGATCAAAGTTATTCTTGAATTATTGCTTCCACGGGACAAACCTGCACACAAAGTCCACAGCCGTTACATAACAAAGGATCAATGCTTACACAATCTTCTTCCTGTACAAGAGGTGAACATCCCACATCCAGACAAGTTCCGCAGTTTGTGCAGAGTTCCGGGTCTATTCTGGGAGGTGTGTGTTTTTCTTTAGTTTGAAGGACACAGGGCTTTTTAACAATGATTACGGACGGTTGGCCACTGTCCAGGTGATCTTCCAGGACTTTTCTGAATGTGTCCATGTCGTAAGGGTTACACACATCTACTTTTTCATAGCCAAAGCCCCGGACTGTTTTTTCGATGTCCACAATCTTTGTCGTTTCTCCCTGCAGGGATAAACCGGTGCCCGGATGCTGCTGGTGTCCCGTCATCCCGGTTGTGGTGTTGTCGGCAATGATCGTAGTGGTTGTTCCCTGATTATAGAGAACATCAACGATGGGGTGGAGCCCTGAATGGAAAAAGGTTGAATCACCTAGCAGTGCCACAAAGCGGTCCGTTGTGTTGCCTTTGGATACGCCGTGGGCAACGCCGATGCTTGCTCCCATACAGCCCGTAAAGTGCATGGCATTAAGGGGAGGGGCGGCACCAAGGGTATAACAACCGATGTCTCCCAGGACTAAGACTCCTGCATCTCTCAGAACATTAAACATCCCCCGATGTCCACATCCGGGGCATAAGATGGGGGGACGTATGGGCAGGCTTGCCGCATTGTTAACGGCCTCAGATACTGCTGCTTCGTTTTCTTTTTTCTCTTGCTCTATTAAGCCTGCTTTTTCAGCAAAGCTGCGCACTAGGGTGGGGCTGAACTCCCCAATGACAGGGAAGATTTCCTTTCCTGTTACTTCAATGCCCATGAAGCTGATCTGCTCTTCGAAGAAGGGATCGAGCTCTTCAATTACCACTACTTTTTTGACCATGGAGGCAAATTTACGAATAAGTTCCTTGGGCAGGGGGTAAACCATTCCCAACTTCAGGAAGGTGGCATTGGGGAAAACCTCTTTGGCGTAATTATAGACGGAGCCGGCAGCAATTATACCAATACTGTCATCACCCGGCTCAATACGGTTAAGGGGACTTGTGTCGGCATATGCGGCGAGTTTTTGAATTCTTTCCTCGACGACCGGGTGACGCCCCCTGGCAAAGGCAGGAACCATAACATGTTTTGCCGGGTTACGCTTGTAAGGTTGCGGTTCTTCCTGCGGGGCAGGCACTTGATCCGGGTCATAGTCCACCACTGAGGAAGAGTGGGATGTACGGGTGACAAAGCGCATGAGGACAGGTGTATCAAATGCTTCGCTCATTTCCAGGGCTACACCGGAAAATTGTTTGGCTTCTTCACTGTCTGCTGGCTCAAGCATGGGCAATTTGGCAAACTTGGCATAATTGCGGTTGTCCTGCTCGTTTTGTGAACTGTGCATGCCAGGATCGTCGGCACAGCAAATGAGCAGTCCTGCATTAATGCCCGTATATACGGCATAAAAAAGGGAATCAGCGGCCACATTTAAACCTACGTGCTTTGTGGATACTATGGCACGGGTGCCTGCATATGCTGCACCAATGGCAACATCCATGGACACCTTTTCGTTGGGTGCCCATTCGGCAAAAACACCAGGATAAGTGGCAAAGTTTTCCATAATCTGTGTGCTTGGTGTGCCCGGGTAAGCGGAACCAACTCTTACTCCATTGAGGTAGGCGCCGTAGGCAACAGCTTCATTGCCAGTCATTAATTTTTTCAATTCCATTTCCTCCTATCTCGCTCTAGACTTTTGTTATCAAAAATATAATGCTAAAACCAAGACATAAAACTACCGATTTTTTTTATTCGTTTATCACCCCCTCTAAACAGTTGTTTTTCAATCCTGACAGGGCAAACCTTGGTGTTGGGAGTAGTGCCTACCGGGTCAATGTATTCTGAGGAAGTCAGGATATTTACAGGGTTCTCAATAAAGTGAATTGTCTTAAAAATAACCCCGGGAAGGATGGCGTTGCTAATCTTTGCTTTGGTGATTACGCTGCCACGCCGGGAAACAATTCTGACCTGATCTTCATTTTGAAGCTTGAGCAGAGCAGCATCAAGTTCATTAATCTCCACAAAATCTTCCCGACAGAGGGTGTTTAAGCCCTCCACTTTTCTGGTCATACCATAATGGAAATGGGGAAGGGTGCGGCCTGTTGTCAATATGAGGGGATATTCCTCATCTGGAAGCTCGGGGGATGGAACATACTGAAGTGGCCAGAATTCGGCTTTTCCAACACGCAAAAACTTTTCAACATGGAGAACCTCCGTCCCCAGATGATTTTCGTCTGGACAGGGCCAGCGGAGTTCTTCTTTTTCCAAACGTGCATGGCTGATCCCGCCGTACAAGGGAACCAGTGATGATATTTCATCCATGCGAATTAGCTGTATCCTCCGATCTGTAGCAGTAAAGGTTCCTTCTTTTTCGGCAAAACAGGCAGCAGGCAGGATTACATCTGCCAGCTTTGCCGTTTCAGTGAGGAAAATATCCTGAACTACCACAAATTCAGCTTGCTCCAGCCTCTGCCTTACCTTTAAGGATTCAGCCACCCCGTTGGCCACGTCAGTTCCCACAATATACCAGGCCTTGATTTTCTCTTCCAGATCCCACATTTCAGGTGTTTCCCATCCCTTGGCCTTACCGTTAAATTGTTTTACCGTGGAAAGGCCCGGGATGTCAGGTAGTTTGCACCCCCATGCTTTTTCAAACTTCTCCTGAGCCGAAGAAAACTTATCCAGGCGTGGGTAATGCTCGTAACCGGGACAAAGCTGATAACCGGGATACCAGGCGGGAGTCGCTCCCATGTCAGTAGCACCCTGTACGTTATTATGTCCCCGTAATGGAGCAACACCGGCACCGGGCTTACCATAATTACCCGTCATTAAAACCAGGTGAGCCAGGGCCCACACGTTGCTATGCCCGTGTGAATGCTGGGTAATACCCATGGACCAAAAAATAAGAGACGGTTTGCTCCGTGCGTATATTTGTGCCGCCTCCCGGATGGCCTCCCCGCTTACGCCTGTAATCTCGACAGCCTCCGCTAAACTGAATGTCTCCAGAGACTTTTTAAAGGCTGCAAAGTTAGTCGTTCTTTCCGCGATAAACCTTTTATCCAACAGCATAAGCTGTAATCAAGAGCCCTTCCAGAACGGCATGGGGATCGCCTTCCAAAACAGAACGATCCTGAAAGGAACCGGGGTCACCCTCATCAGCGTTACAAATAACATATTTAACAGAACCCGGCGCCTTGGCACAAATATCCCATTTTTCTCCCGTTGTAAAACCGCCGCCACCAAGGCCTCTTAGTCCAGAACCTTTTATTTCTGTTACCACTTCATTTGGAGTTAACTCCGAAACTACTCTGACAAGGGCTTGATAGCCACCACTTTTCAAATAATTATCAATGTTGTCAGGATCCATACTACCGTAGTTTTTCAGGATAAACCTCTTTTGCTTACTGAAAAAAGGAATCTCCTGCCTGTAAGGGAATTTCTGGAAGGTCTGTGGGTCCGCATAATAAAGATGATCCGGGTTTTGCCCGCCGGGCAACAAGGACTGGATAATCTTTGAAACATCAGCTTCTTTTACCCTGGCGTATAAAATGCCGTCCGGTTCAATCACTACCACCGGATCTATCTGGCTGAAGCCATGGCAACCGGGCTTTTTTAGCTCAACCTTATCTTCCAGGTTCCATCTGGCGATTTCACTTTGAAAAGCAGCATATACTTGCCCAGCCCCTGCTGCCTGACAGCATGTTCCATGGCTAACCAGTAAGGTTTTTAACGACATGTTACTCTTCCTCCACTACAGGTTCATTGATGACGCTAACTGCTTTGCGGGGTGTTAAGTTGCCGTGGACTGTTTCCCTGTTAACGGTCATACAGGGAGCCAATGCGCAACAACCAATACAGGCAACGGTTTCCAGGCTATATTGGCGGTCTGCAGTTGTTTCACCTACAGTAATACCCAACTGCCTTTCAATAGTCTCCTGAATTTTTCCCGCTCTTCCTCCTCAAAACTTTTTAAAAATAAAAAAATCCAAGCGCCAAAATAAAACAAAGTTTGGCGTTGGATTTCAGAATAACTGATAAATAATTACCCTTTAACAGACTTCCAACTTTAAAGCTCTTTTTCAGTTATAAAAACAAATATCCGTTCTCCGGTCTTGGTGCTCAAGTCTGAATGGATACTAAGTACCTTGACCTGCGTAATCCCATAAATAATATCATCCAGCTCGGAACGCCTCTGATAAACTAATTGCTCACGCAACTTTTTGATCAGAATCATACCTTCTTTATTTTTAGCCAGATGCTTTTCTGCCTGAGAGAGAATTCCTTTTAGCGTAACAATAACCATATTACGGATAATATCGGTCCTGGCTTCAGTAGGACCCCGTCCCATATACTCTTTTTCCCAGAGGATCATTGCTTTAGTTATTTCATCTTCCATTTGTCCCTTATTATAGTTCATGATACAGCTCCTGCTCCTAAAAGAAAAATAATACCTTTAATATCATAATGTAAAATTATAATAAAAGCAATATCAAATTTTTGATTCAGCCCCTATCCAAGCAAAACACGGAAACGTTAACGAAGCTTATATGAATACGGGGATCCAGCGCTCCGGGGCCACGGGTCTTGGAATCTGGACAACAACAAGCCCCCACGGCACTGGTAGTTTCGGTAAAACTCAAAACCGTAAGGACATGACTGCCATTGCTGCGGCTCACAATATTCCCTGCGTGGCTCAGGCCTCTATCAGCAACTGGCGGGATCTGGTGAAGAAATCACAGAAAGCCTTTGCCGTCGACCGGCCGGCCTTTATCAACGTCCTCGCTCCCTGCCACCGGGGCTGGCCTTATGAGATGGAGCAAACAGTGGACGATGAGTGGGAGAAACTGCGTGCCCGCTGTGGAGAGCAGGATTAGATTCGAGCTACAGTTAAAAAAACCGGGGAAGCTTTGTGCTTTCCCGGTTTTTAACTCGTTTATCCTTTTAATCCTTTAAATACTCGTTAATCTCCGACATAACATCCTTAATCGGAGGCGTGTTTTTAAACCACTCTTTTTTGGTAATTTCATTTGTACAGGCACAATAAATCTGGGACGCCAGTTGTCTCAATCTGGGGGGGAGCGGTTCGGGAGCCACTGCACATACTTCCTTCCAGCGCTGTCTGTCCTTGGTTTTGGCCTCATCTGTAGCCCGGTGCCAGGCCGTATCACGGTAATGTATGCGCAGGATCTCCTTGCTTACGGGGAGTCCTTCATATGTAAAGCGGCACTCATCCAGTGTTCCCAGCACATCTACCAGCATGAGGCGGCGCTGGTGGTCAAAACCCACCTCTATTTTCCCATCCTCATTCACAAGGCCGATCTGAGAAAACTCCCGTGTAATCAGATCGTTGATTGTATTAGCCAGTTTTTTGAGCTCACTTATTTCCCCTTGACTTAAGCCTGAGATTGCCCGAGCTTCATCCCAGGTAATATACCGATCCGTTACCTCTAATTTTGTGGAAACATCAAGAAGGGTCGGGTCCATCTTCTGGTTCGGCACAGGCATTTCCTTAAGTCCAAGATCTTCAAGTTTGGCCTCTCCTTTTTCCAGGCGCTTAAAGACACTGGAGCCTGATGGCAGGGAGTTCCGGTAAATTAACTCCAGGGGAATTAAAAACCCGCCCCCTTCCCCTTTATACTGGGAGTAAATATACTGGTCGCCCTTCAGTTCCGGTTTGATCACCTGGAGCATTTTAACCTCCATGGAGTTCACAGGCATTTTGATATGGGTCAATTTTTTTGCCTGATCGTCTTCCACCAGCCCAAGGTAATGAGTGGGAATTCCCATTTCTTCCAGCTTTTCGAAGAAATATGCTCCCAACAAAGCGATGGCTGCCCCCTTGTGTTCAATCTGGTCTGGCATTTCTCCCCAGTCAAAAACAGAATAACGGTCGGAAAAAACAAATCTACCCCTTCCAGGTTGTTCATTTGTCGGTTCCTCTAAAATTTTTAAGTCCTTAACACTACCCATTAACTCTGCCCCCTAACTGATCTATTTTCTTAGTTTTTCTTAAACCAGTTCTCCTTACCCATCTTATATTTCCACTTTGTATCCTATAATCCTTTTTAATACTTATCTTCCATTACGCCTTAATGAACTTAGCTGGTATTAAGTGCCGCAAAATGTTCGGTTAGGACGGGTTGATGGCGCAAGGAGTGTGGAGTAATCAGCCTGTTCGGGGGTATGGCATAGGGGTTTAAAAGAACATCAAGTAGCCGCTCCATTACGCTGTAGTCTCCTTGTTATACTGCGGCTTCCAGTGCTTCTTCTACCCGGTGGTTGCGAGGGATTAGTGCAGGGTTACTATTTCGCATCAACTGAAGGGATGATGCTTTTGACTCCTGTTGCCAGCATAGTCTCGCTTGCCATAACTCATGCCACTTGGTAAGTTCTGTGCTGCCAAACAGGACTGTATCCTCTTTCTCTTCAAAAGTTAAGGCACGGAAGGTATTGGTATAGTCAGCACGATACTTATGCATCAAACTGAGCAGATCTTCAATTAGAGATTAGTCCTCTGTTTCTTCATTAAATATTCCCAGTTTTGCCCTCATGCCCGCAAGCCAATTAGAGCGGTACGACTCAGGGAAAACCGAAATAGCATCTTAGGCTATTTTGACAGCCTGCTCCTGGTCCTCATGCAGTAGGGGCAGTAGGGTTTCAGCAAATCTCGCCAGGTTCCACACGGCAATATTGGGCTGATTGCCATAGGCATAGCGGCCATAAATGTCGATGGAGCTGAATATCAAACCGTTCACCCAGAGGGGTAATTTGCTCACCAAGTAACAAAGCCCGGCCATCCCCTAACATGGTAAAATTCCCGAATTGATGCCCTGCGTAAGCCTGAGCAAGAGACGAAGCGCCTTTGGGAATCCGATTGCCAGCAAGCACTTCTACGCCATCGTAGCTGTGTAGCTGTTGGACATTCAATCCCAGGGATGTTGCCAACGGATAGTTGAGAATGATCAGCTTGGGTGAACGTACAGGGGGGTTCATGATAGTATAAAAATAGTACAAGTTAAATATAGCTACGGCACAGGTCCACGCAAGAAGAAAATACTCATTCATGTAGTGACCTGCAATGAAAGCTGGGAAGTGACCGAGGAAACGGGCACTGCAGTAATCAAGACATCCCGCCACGCCTGACTTTCCAGCCATCCGGTCAGCCGCAATAATGTTCATGAACTCTGTAATTTAGATGCTCAGAAACGTTGGTTACATGAGAACAATATTTTAAAAGAAAAGCACGAAGCTATCATTATGAGCACATATTTTCTTATGATTGGAACGGAATACAAGGGTATCATTACCTCATGCACATAGCACGCATGCTAAATGAAATGGCGCTTCACTCCATTAGCCTATCCGGGCAAGTCAAAAAAATCGGCTTTCAACCGTTTATCCAGAAATTCTGTGAGATTATGATTCACAGGCAATTAGATACCAAACGCCTCAGTCGGCTATTAGGCCCCCCGGTCAATTAAGGTTGGTGCAAGAGGAAAATTGGAAAACAAGCCGCCCGGCGGCATAACGGACCACTGTTTAAGATAAATCTACCGGGTATAACGCTACCCGTATGCCTTTTTGGAAACAACCGGGGTGTAAAAATGCTCAATAATGAGGTGCTAACGCGGATGAAATTGGGTAGATTCTAAAAAACGCAAGAAATCATTTCGCAAAAAGGTTATTTCAGACAGCAGGATATTTTTAAAGAATTTCATGCG
>CAZMLU010000025.1:0-24114 GCA_964567295.1 uncultured Desulfovibrionaceae bacterium | reverse complement strand
AAAACATGTGAAATTAAGTTGGAAAAAGTAGCTTCTTAATAATGTGCTTTAAAAATTCATAAAATTATTGAGACCCCCGATAGACTGTTCAGGGGGTCTTTTTCTATCATCAAGATCCGCCTACATTTTAAAATAGATAATATTGTCATAACCATACGATCATTGCTTAAATTTAACTTATAGGGTCGAAACTACGGCAAATATTTGATGTTTAAAGCTTCACAAGGGAAGGAAAAAGATTGTAAGGCAGCGAAAAAATATAAAGCGGAGCAAATAAAAAGGTAATAATTTCTAATTATTTTGTGAGACAGGAGTTGTTTGGGTGTGAGTTACAAAAATATTTCAGTGGTGGATAACAAAGGTTTAGTTACTTTGACCTTGGACCGTCCAGGTGTTTTTAATGCGCTGGATAAACTTATGTTACGGGAGATCAGAGAGGCTGTTTCCAATGGTATAAAAGATAATAACTTAAGGGGTTTTGTTATCACAGGCAGTGGGGAAAAAGCCTTTTCGGCAGGCGCAGATCTGGAGGGTCTTGCCTCCTTGAGTGCTGTAGAATATTATAATTTTTTAGAAGAGGCTCTGGAGGTTATGGAAAAGATTTGGACTATGCGGGTGCCCACTATAGCAGCTATTAACGGCTTGGCTCTTGGTGGGGGGTGTGAGCTTGCCTTGGCTTGTGATTTCCGGATAGCTGTTCCTGAGGCCCGGATTGGTCTTCCGGAACTTAACCACGGCCTGTTGCCTGGTTGGGGTGGTGTGCATTTCATGTCTCGGATATTGGGCAGGGCAAAGACATTGGAACTGGTTCTGACCGGGGAACCTATAAAGGGCGAAAAAGCTCTGGAGATAGGACTGGTGACAGCGATCGCCCATAGGGAGCAACTGCTAGAAGAGGCAGAGGCTCTCATAATGAAAGTCGATGAAAAAGGACCAATTGCAGTAAGGCTGGTAAAGGAGATAGTGAATAATTATCAGGACACAGATATCAGGAAGGCTTTCTTCCACGAGGCTCTTTGCAGTATGGCAGCTTTTGTATCTGAAGATGCCCGCAAGGGGATAACAGCATTTTCCAACAACGAAAAACCTTTTTTCGAAGGTAAATAAGGAAAGCTTACATCTTTACAAAAGGTGTTGCCTGGAAGAAGGTAAGTAGTATATGCCAGCAAATATGCAAGATGACACTCATTCTTTTCGTAAACGCTGGTTCTCTTCCTTCAGGTGTTCTATTTCTTCCAGTAACTCCAGAATAACGGCAGCACCGGTAAGGTTCAATCCCAGGGTTCGCCGGAGGCGTAGCACCTTAAAAATGCGGTGGATCTGGTCTGAGCGAACCCGATTCTCCCGAGTTTCTATAATGCCCAGTTCTACAAGTTTTTGGAGTAGATCCGAAGATATATTCAGTCTATTAATATCTATCCACCGGTATTCTTCTTCAGAGATTCCTACATCGAAACAGAAAAGCTCAATGCTGTACCTTTCCATCGCTTTCACCCCCACTTAACGGTGAACTTGGGCAAGTTTCTGATAAAGTTCTTCTTCCTCGGGGAGGATTTCTCGAGGAAGATCGACCACGATACGTAGATACAAATTGCCCCTACTCCCGTCCTTTTTAGGCAGACCCTTGTTCTGCAACCTGAGCTTCTGACCTGTATGGCTGCGGGGTGGAACATTGACCCGCATAGTTCCATCCATAGTATTAAAAGGCACTTTTTCTCCTAATGCTGCTTGCCAGGGATAAACAGTCAAGTCTGCTTCCAGATCATCTCCTTTAACGTTATACACCGAATGAGGAAGTATTTTTACTTTCAAGTAAAGGTCTCCCTGTTCCCCGCCAGGTTCAGCTTCTCCTCCCTGTCCTTTAAGCCGGATTCTTTTGCCGTCCCGTGCATCCCGGGGGACTTTAAGCTTAATATTTTTCATCTTCGGGACCTGACCGGTGCCTCCACAGAAATTGCAGAAACTCTTTCCTGTTTGTCCGGTGCCACTGCATTTATCACAGAGATCATGCATGGAAAACTGGATTTGTTTTTCACGGCCGTGGTATATTTCTTCCAAGGTGACTTCCAGTTCGGCCTCTACATCTAACCCTCTTTGGGGACGGCGTGTCCTTCCGCTACTCCTCATATCCTCTGTTCCAAAACCAGCACCTCCAAAAAAGGCTTCGAAAAAGTCACTGAAACTGCTGGCTCCTCCACGGTCTCCACCAAAGCTAAAAGAGAAATTTTCAAACCCGCCTTGTTGGCTCCTTCTTTTGCTATCAGAGCTGCGGAAGCCGCCAAAATCCTGCTGAGCGTTAAAATCAGCACCGTGCTCCCAGTTTGCACCCAGGCGATCATATTTTTCCCGTTTCTCCGGATCGCTTAACACCTCATATGCTTCATTAATCGCCTTAAACTGTTCTTCTGCTTTTTCTTTCTCTTCCGGCGGGCGGAGATCGGGGTGATGTTTACGTGCCAGTTTGCGATATGCATTTCGTATATCTTTTTCTGTAGCATTACGATCCAATCCGAGCACCTTGTAATAATCTTGAAATTTTACAGCCATATAATTCACCCCACTTGCTAAATCCATAATTTTTCTAACAAAATACGGCCGCCAATAAAAAACCATGTTGCATTTCCATTAAACCTGTTGCTCTGCTACTTTTAATTATATAAAAATTTTACTCTTATAACAACACTTTTAAGCTCAAGAAAAAGACAACAGAAACTTTTATAAGTATATTACATAAAATCTCGATTTAATAAAAACCCTCTAAGAGCTTCCTTTGACTAATTTGAAACAAATTTTCGTCCCAGTCGTCCGGCAAGAACAACGGGATGAAAAACTGGCCAAAAAGGAGGGGCATAAGAAAGATCCATAGTAAAGGCTTCTCTAACCGTTACTCCTCCGGAGACAAGAGCAGCATAAGTATCTATAGTTTTCACACTTTCTAACGGCCCGGCCAAGTGGGATCCAAGAATGCGGCCGTCCCCTTTGTTAATGATCAAAACGGAATGCAGCTCTTCGGTTCCGGGGTAGTAGCGAGCTTTGGTTCCAGAAGAAAAATCATAACGGACAGGGTCAAAACCGTTTTTTTGGGCTTCTTCCAGGGTGAGGCCGGTGCGAGCGACCCCCAGATCAAAAAACTTAGTGATAGCAGTTCCAACAATTCCAGGAAATTTTTCCCTGTTTCCACAAATATTTAATCCCGCTATAAATCCCTCTTTATTTGCCTTAGGTGCCAGAGGAACATATGCTGGTTTACCTGTTATAAGGTTTGTTGTCTCAGCACAGTCACCGGCAGCATAAATGTAGTCAAAGTTAGTTTGAAGGTACCTGTTTACTTTCACAGAACCCTTTATTCCCATTTCAATTGAAGAATTTTCTAGAAAACCCGTATTGGGTTTTACACCGGTGGCAACAAGCACGAAATCGTATGCCAGTTCATCTGTTTCAGTTATCACTACCACTCCCGTTGTTCTTTCTTCCACTTTTTTTACGGAGCTGTTTAAATTTAAGACAATACCTTTTTCTTGCATTTTGTTCTTAAGGAGGTCGGAGATTTTCTGGTCAAAGGTTTTAGCCAGATCTTTTCTCCTGTGGATAAGGTGCGTTTCCAGGCCGCGTTCTTTAAAAGCTTCCAGCATTTCTACAGCTATGTATCCTCCCCCTATAACAGCACATTTCTGTGGTTTGTTATTTTCTATAAATGCGTCAATCTTCTGCATATCATAAAGGTTTTTGAGGGAGAATATTTTTTCCGAATCAGTGAGGTTTAGACCTTCTGTGATAGGAAGAGTTCCAGTTGCCAGCAGGAGGTAATCAAAGCTTTCTATTGTTTTGCCAGCAGTGGATTTTACAAGTAGTTCTTTTTCTTGAGGATTAATGGTTAAAACTTCATGGTTAAGCCTGAGGTCAATATTCCTTTCCTGGATAGCCTTTTCCGGGCTCAGTTCCAGCAGATCTTCCAGGCGGGGCACAGTTCCTGCAATATAGTATGGCATACCACATCCAGCATAAGAGATAAATTCACCCTTTTCCAAGACAATCGTTTCCCACTCCGGTTGTTGCCTTTTTATCTGGCTGGCTGCACTCATTCCTGCTGCATTTCCTCCTACAATGATCACTTTGCTCATATTTTCAACCCCTGCTCATTTTATGAATCTTCGGCTTAATAGAAAACTGGCTAAACGTTTCATCTGTAGATATTACATTTAAAAGTATAGCAGTAATTACCATTTAATTCAAGCTTCTTAATAAAAGGTCTCCGCTTTTACTGAAAACAGTTGACATTTATAAGTTTAGAGGAGGGCTCTGGAAAGTATATTATTCCATAATGTAAAATTATATTCCAAAATATATTGACAGGATTCATGCTCGTTAGTATAATATAAGCAAAAGCAAGGCACAAGCGAAAAAAATGCGGATATTTCTTTTTACATAAACTCTTAGTTGGTTCCTGAAGTTGGAACATCTTTCTAAAATATTTAATTGCTGAGGCAAAGGCGCCCAACAGCGGTTGTTATTTGCAGCCCTGGTGGGCGCTTATTGGTAAATTTTCAATATTTAACTGTATATTACTGGAGAGGTGATAGCGGATGTGCGGAATCGCTGGGCTTATCAGCCGAAAAAAGGTTAAAGAAAATGGTAGCCGTATCAGAAAGGGCATTGTGTTGCAAAACGACCGGGGAAACGGATTAGGGGCTGGATATGCAGCGTACGGGATCTATCCAGAGTATGCAGATCTTTATGCGCTGCATGTTATGGCAGAGAGTTCAGACGCCATGTTGGAAGTAAAAGAATATTTACAACGCAATTTTGAAGTCCATGTCATGGAAGAGATTCCTATATGGACCAAGATCATTAATAATCATCCATTATGCCAGCGTTTTTTTGTAGAGCCCAAGAGTTCACTTTTGGCAGGATCTATTGAAGGAGTTAACGAGGACGGTTTTACTATTGAAAAGGTCATGGAACTGAACAGGTCTTTTGAAAGGGCGTTTATCTTTTCCAGCGGCAAAAACATGGGGGTCTTCAAGGGAGTAGGGACCCCGGCGGATATCTATGATTTTTTCTGTCTGGATGATTATGAAGGCTATATATGGCTGGCACATAATCGTTTTCCTACCAATACCCCTGGATGGTGGGGAGGGGCCCATCCTTTTAACTTGCTGGGATATTCAATAGTGCATAACGGAGAAATCTCTTCTTATGGGATCAATAAACGTTACTTGGAAAGCTTCGGTTATGTATGCCGGATGCAGACAGACAGTGAAGTGGTTGCCTATCTTTTAGATCTACTACTAAGGCGTCATGGTCTCTCTGTCGATGAGGCAGCCACAGTCTTGGCTCCACCATATTGGAGCAGCACTGAAAGATTAGAGGATGAAGACCAGCGGGATCGCATGTTGGCTTTAAAGGTTATATATGAATCTGCCATGCTTAACGGCCCGTTTGCCATTTTAGCTGCTTTTCAAAAGGGGATGATAAGTATTACCGATAATACCAAGTTAAGGCCCATGACTGTGGCAGCAGATAAAGAATACACCTATTATGCAAGCGAAGTTTCGGCCCTTTATGAGATGGAAGATAATATTACCTCGGTGTTCACGCCCCGTGCTGGACAGACTCATGCAGTTTTTTTTGATGATGATGAAAGTGTGGGTGAGGGAGGGGAAGGTTATTCTAACGGGGAGAAGACCTACGCTTCTGCACCTGAGAAAGGAGGTAGGCAAATATGAACACTTCAGACAGCATTCCATCTCCAGGCTTGAGGTCTGTTTTTCGCCCAAGCTTCAACATGGAACTCTGCGACGGATGTGGAGAATGTGCCCAACAATGTTCTTTCAATGAGATACGGATGGAAACAAAGGCAGGCAAAAAGTTACCAATGGCTAATGGACGTTCCTGCGGAGCGTGTCACCGTTGTGAATATACGTGCCCCAGGGGGGCAATTACTATAACTGAGAACAACTTTCACCTCAGGGACCACGGTTTATGGGGCGTTAATGCTGTTCACCGCATTCACCTGCAATCCTCTTCTGGCTCGGTGGCACTTACGGGACTTGGCGCTGATACAGATGTTCCTGTTTATTTTGATCGCCTGCTTTTCAATGCCTGCCAGGTGACTAATCCTTCCATAGATCCTCAGCGTGAGGCCATGGAGACGGTTACCTACATGGGTCAGAAGTATCAATCTCTTGGTGAGGTGGATAATCTTCAACATTTTCGAAATTCCCTGATTCGCCTAAGCCTACCATTGGTCTTTGCGCCTATGTCTTATGGGAGTGTTAATTTGAACCTGCAGCTTGCCATGGCCCGTGTTGCCCAAAAAAAAGGTATTTTTTGGTATTCCGGGGAAGGTGGTCTGCACAAGGAGTTGCTCCCTTATAGCGATTATGCTGTTTTGCAGGTGGCTTCGGGCCGTTTTGGGGTAAGTCCGGAATATTTGCAGGTGGGCAGGGCCTACCAGATCAAGATTGGACAGGGGGCCAAGCCGGGAATTGGCGGTCATCTCCCCGGAGAAAAGGTGCTAGAAGGTGTTTCCGAAACCAGGATGATCCCCTTGGGAAGCGATGCCATATCTCCTGCTCCTCAGCATGATATTTACTCTATTGAGGATTTGCGCCTGCTGATATATGCCATTAAGGAAGCTAGTGGTTACAAGCCGGTTTGTGTAAAGATTGCCGCGGTACACAATGTGGCTGCTATTGCCAGCGGAATTGTGCGGGCCGGAGCTGATATGGTCTACTTGGACGGTTATCGCGGTGGTAGTGGTGCCACTCCTGCTGTGGTGAGAGATAATGTTGGCATCCCTATAGAACTGGCGCTGGCAGCAGTGGACCAGCGTTTAAGGGAAGAAAAGATAAGACATCGGGCTTCTTTGGTTGTGGCCGGTGGCATTCGCAGCAGCGCTGATGTGATGAAAGCCATTGCTTTGGGCGCTGATGCAGTGGCCATTGGAACTGCCTGCCTTATTGCTTGTGGGTGCCATGTCTGCCAGAGATGCAACAGTGGAAAATGCCCGTGGGGAATTACTACTAATGACCCGATTCTCTCGAAGCGACTTGATGTAGGCTGGGCCGAAGAGAGGATTACCAACTTGGTGGAAGGTTGGCAGCACGAAATGCAGGAACTTATGGGGTTAAATGGTATTTATGATATTGGGTCTTTCCGGGGCAATAGATCAATTTTGAAGGGGGTGGACCTACATGATAGAGAGTTATCGGTCCTTGGGGTCGAACACGCCGGCGAGTAATAGGATCCCTAATGAAAATGCAGTAGAGATAGATGCCAAGGGGATCTACTATAAAGAGTTAAACGAACAGATTCAAGAATTGGCTCGGCAAGGTGTACGCCATATTATTCTGCGAAATGTGCGTGGTCAACGCTACTTGGGCTCCTCCCTGGCTTATGAAGCTCTTTACTTGGAGATTCATGGTATTCCTGGAGAGGATCTTGGTTTCAACTTGAACGGCCCCACGCTGGAGGTATTTGGGCATGCGCAGAATGCTGCTGCTAACACCATGGATAGCGGGAAAATAATTGTTCATGGACTGGGTGGCGATGCCTTGGCCTATGGTATGAGAGGTGGAAGACTTTTTGTTAGAGACGATGTGGGTTACAGGGTAGGAATTCACATGAAGGAATATCGTCAAAAAATTCCTGCTGTCGTTATTGGTGGTACAGCGGGTGATTACCTGGGAGAATATATGGCTGGGGGTACTATTCTCCTGCTAAATAAGGAAAATCGCGAAGAAATGTTTGCAGGTAACTCTGAAAAAACCCTGGCGACAGGTATTCACGGAGGAACAGTGTATATTTTTGCCTCTAAAATACCGGAATATTTGCTGGGTATTGGTGCATGCTTGGTTCCGCCGGAGGAGACAGACCGTGAAAAAGTTGAGTCATTGGTGCTAGAATACTGTAAATATTACCAAATAGAACCAGATCCTCTTCTAAATAGAGAACTGTTTAAAATTGTAGCGGTGGGAAGCCGCCCTTTTGCCCGTTTTTACTTTCCTTCTTATCCAATAAGCACGGGCCAAAAACCAGAGCACGTACAGAAAACTTCTCCATGTGAGTATAACTGTCCGGCGGGGGTTCCCACCGGTCGATTCTTAGGTCACCTCCGCCAGGGAGAGATAAAAGAAGCCATTAGGCTTTTGGATGAAGTTACTCCGCTCCGCTACAGTTGCTGTGGATTTATCTGTCCCCATCTCTGCTTAGAAAGTTGTACTAGGGGCATGGTTGATTTTCCTGTACGTACTACTGAATTGGCCAAGCATTTTAAGAGCGACCAGGAAGTGGAGATGATAAGCGAGCCAAAGAGCAAAAAGATTGCTGTTATCGGTGCTGGCCCGGCAGGCTTAAGCTCGGCTTACCAGCTATCCCGTCGTGGCTACAAGGTTACAGTCTTCGATGAAGGTGAACGTCCTGGAGGAAAGCTTTTCCAGGCGGTTTCCAGGACCAGGTTGCCCCTGGAAGATCTGGAGCATGATATTAAGAGGATTGCCGGGCTAGGAGTGGAGTTCGTTATGAATACCCGGGTTGATGCTGTGGCAATGCAAAAGCTATTGGATGATTATGATCACGTTATCGTAGCCATAGGTGCCCATAAGGCAATTCTTCCTCCCATAAAAGGAAAAGAATATCTGTGGGCAGGTCTGGATTTCTTAAAAGAATATAATTGCCTATCTTCTGTTCAGGATTTGCAGATGCCGGAGAGGGGTGACAAAGTAATCGTTATAGGTGGGGGCGATGCTGCTATTGATGGACTGGAGGTTCTCCTGGAATTGGGCGTAGAAGGAAATGACATCATAGTTTTGGATATCCAAAAGCCTTCTGCCCATCCGGAAGAACGCCACAAAATGGAAGATAGCGGGGTAAAGTTCTTCTATCCTCGTTTTATTCAGGAAGCTTCGCCTGAAGGGGCGCTGGTCAAAGATGCCCTTGGGCAGGAAGAGTTTTTGCCGGCCCAGCATATACTGGTTTTTATTAACGAACGCCCGGAGCTAGATTTTTTACCGGAGGTAGTTTTGGAGGAAAGTGATCAAAGGGGCTTTTTAAAAAGTGATGCCCAGGGGACTTTCTTAAGTGCCCACCCCCGGCTCTCCGTGGTGGGAGATGTACAGGGGCAGGGTTTAGTTACACACAATATCGGTCGTGGTAGAAAGTGTGCCCTGGAAGTAGATGCTTATTTGGAGGGAAAAACTTACCAACCTGAGCTTAAAGAACTACAGGATGATAAACATCTTTTTCCTGCCCGTGCCCATGCAGTGAAGGAAGATGAATTTGAGATCGAGGAAGAATACATGCGCTGCATGCATTGCGGAATCTGTGTCCAGTGTGATGAATGTGTGAATGCCTGTCCTAGAGAAGCTCTTAAGAGGGATGGCACCGAGGTTACAGTTGATTTGAGCCTTTGCGGGGGATGCGGCACCTGTTCTTCTACCTGCCTTGGCGGTGTTATTCGCATGGTTCCTCGATAGGAGGAATAAGAGTCTGTAGGGCAATTGTTTCTCTTCAGATTTAAAAGGGGAAAGTAGCTCACCTTTTGATTTTTTTAGCCATAAAACTCGCAAAGGGAGGTGTCTTGAATTGAAAATTGCGGTAGCCCAGCTTAACCCTACTATCGGGGCGCTGGATGATAATGTTGCTACGATCTTGCAAGTTATTTCCAGGGCACGCCTTGCCTCTGCTCACTTGGTTGTTTTTCCTGAGTTGGTAGTTACCGGCTATCCTCCCCGGGATCTGTTACTGTATGATGCTTTTCTTGATGCAGTTGAGCAAAAGGTTTTGGAAGAGATTGTTCCCGCCACAGAAGGAGTTAATGTGGTTTTAGGTGTTCCTTGGCGAGAACCTTCTTATGATGGGCTACTGTTTAACTCTGCTCTGCTCTTAAAGGATGGGAAAATTCTTTCCGTACATTCGAAAACACTTCTTCCTAATTATGATGTTTTTGATGAAAACCGCTATTTTTACCCTGCTTCGCAGCGTAGCCTGGCTTTTATCGAAGGTCATAAAGTGGCAATAACCGTTTGTGAAGACATCTGGAATGATAAGGATTTCTTTGGACAAAGGTTTTATCAGGAAGACCCCTTAGAAGAGCTTTTGGCACAGGATGTAGATTTGCTGATAAATATTTCTGCCTCTCCTTACCACCTGGGAAAAGCCAGCTATAGGGAGAAGATGTTTCGTTCCCTGGCTTCGAAGTACAGTGTGGGACTATTTTTTGTTAACCAGGTGGGAGGCAATGACGAGCTAATATTTGATGGTAACAGCGTGGTTTGCTCAAGCAATGGGCATCAAATATACCAGGCGGAAGCCTTTCAGGAGGCGTTATTCTATTGCGAAAGCGATTCCTATGAGATTACAGAAGACTCTTTCCTTAGTGATTGTGCAGAGGGGGTGAAAAATGAAGCAGAAGCGGAGGAGGAAGGAGTGGGCTCGGTCTACCGCGCTTTACAGTTGGGAATAAAGGATTACTTGCGCAAAACGGGTTTTGCAGAGGTGGCCATAGGGCTAAGTGGAGGTATTGACTCGGCAGTAACAGCAGCCCTGGCTGTTGTAGCCCTGGGTCCGGAAAATGTTTTAGGTATCATGATGCCTTCGCGCTATTCCTCAGACCACAGTCTTTTAGATTCCGAAACATTGTCAGACAACTTGCAAATAAAATCCAAGATAATTTCAATTGAGGAGCCCTTTAAGGCTTTCATGAAGATCTTAAACGTGCCTGGAGATCCTGTTATGGACTTGGCAGACGAGAATATTCAGGCGCGTATCAGGGGAAATATCCTTATGTTTATCTCCAACAGGGAAAACCGCCTTGTTCTTTCTACCGGTAATAAGTCAGAATTGGCCGTAGGTTATTGTACTTTATACGGGGACATGTGTGGGGGGCTGGCGGTGCTTGCGGATGTGCCTAAAGGAATGGTTTACCAGCTCGCTCGTTATATTAACGACAGGGCAGGAAAGGATATAATTCCTCGTTCGGTGATAAACAAGGAGCCCTCAGCAGAACTTCGGCCTGCACAGAAAGATCAGGATTCATTGCCCTCTTACCGCATTTTGGACAAAATACTGCATTCCTATATTGAAGAAAACAAATATCTCGAAGAATTAAAAGTGCAAGGCTTCCAAGAAAATCTGGCGGGAGAGGTCTTGACCATGGTTGATAGGTCGGAACACAAAAGGTTTCAGTCTGCACCGGGTCTGCGGGTGACCAAAAGAGCTTTTGGAAGCGGGAGAAGGATGCCATTAGTCCGGGGAGTATTTCATAATATGAAATAACTTTCCAAAATGCTTGACAGGAAAAAGTAGTTATATTATAATGCAAAGATAGATAACCAGTCAGTTTTAATTTTGAGGCAGGTTTTTTATTATATCAAGGAAGGGCCGGTGGACATGGAGAGCCTGGAATACTGTATGGGAATACCGGATGATAGTGATAGAAAGACAATAGTTTCTCTCCTTTCCATGGGTGGACACCATTGTGTAGGCGAAGGTAGCAATTCCATGCAATTTCTGAGGATTTTGCGCAAAGTTCAGCCCCAGTTGGCTGTTATGGAAGTCTCGTTTCCAGGGAACATATGGGAAACTGCCGAAATCATTGAACAGGAATCCCTGGCAGCGGTTCTGCTCGTGGATGGTACAAAAAGAGAATTCCACCGAGCTATGAATTATAAAACGTTTTCTGGCCTGGTTTTTACTCTGCCGGTTGATGATGTGGTTTTAAGTGCCGTATTGGAGACACTTTGGGTAGAGTTCCAACGCAAGAAAGAATTGCGAAGTGAACTGCGAGAGCTAAAAGAAAAACTGCAGTCGCGCACTATCATCGAAAGGGCTAAGGGAGTCATTATGCGGGATCTTTCCCTGGACGAGGAGCAGGCTTACCGTTTTTTACAAAAAAAAAGCATGGATCTTCGCCTTCCCTTAAAAAAAGTAGCAGAAAATATTTTTAGAGCAATTAACTGAAGTTTTTTTGAGTATGTGAGAAAAACAATTTCCAACCAAGTAAGTATTGTTAGGGCAAGGGCGCCCTTGCAGCGTTTAAAGACGCTGGGGGCGTTTTTTGTATAATAAGTCATTAATGGAAAAGGAGTTGATTTTAAATGGGATTTACTAAAGAGGAAGTATTGCGTATGGCAGAGGAACTGAATGTTAAATTTGTCCGCCTTCAGTTCACCGATATCTTCGGTGTCCTGAAAAATGTAGCTATTCCGGCAGAGCAGCTTCCTAAAGCGCTTGAAGGAGAAATTCAGTTCGATGGTTCATCGATTGAAGGGTTTGTCCGTATTGAAGAGTCTGATATGAATCTCAGGCCGGATCCAGATACTTTTGTTCTTTTGCCCTGGAAGCCAAAAGAAGGGGCTGTAGCTCGCATGATTTGTGATGTTTACAATCCAGATGGAGAACCTTTTGAAGGGTGCCCCAGGGGTAGGCTGAAGAAGGTGATTGCTGAAGCACAGGAGATGGGCTATTTCATGAATGCCGGCCCCGAAGCGGAATTCTTTCTTTTTCATACTGATGAAGAAGGTAATCCTACTTTGAAGACCCATGATAAGGCTGGTTATTTCGATATGACACCTGCAGATCTGGCTGAAAATGCCAGGCGTGACATGGTGCTCACCCTTTCCGAAATGGGATTTGAAGTAGAGGCTTCTCATCACGAAGTAGCCCCAGGCCAGCACGAAATTGATTTTAAATATGCAGAAGCGTTGGTCACTGCCGATAGCCTGGCAACTTTTCGTTTTGTAGTACGCACGGTGGCACAAAGGCACGGTCTCCATGCCTCATTTATGGCAAAGCCTATTTTTGGCATTAACGGCTCGGGGATGCACACTCACATGTCCTTATTCAAAGGAGAGGACAACATTTTTTATGATCCCAATAGTGAACATGAATTGAGCAAGGAGGCCATGGGTTATATTGCTGGCTTGTTGGAACATGCTCCTGCTTTCACGGCTATTACCAACCCCACGGTAAACTCTTACAAAAGGTTGGTGCCAGGCTATGAGGCACCTGTGTATGTTGCCTGGTCCAAGAGGAATCGCAGTCCACTTATAAGAATTCCAGCCCGCCGCGGCTTGGGAACCCGTGTAGAACTGCGCAGCCCTGATCCTACCTGTAATCCCTACCTGGCTCTGGCCGTTATGTTGAAGGCCGGTTTAGACGGGATCAAGAAGGGTTTGATTCCTCCCCCATCAGAGGAGCGAAATATATATGCCTTGAGCGAAAAAGAAAGGCTTTCAAGCAATATCTTTAGCTTACCTGATAGCCTGGAAGGTACGTTAGCCGAACTTGAAAAGGACGAAGTTATCCAGGAAGCGCTGGGTGGACATATCTGGAATCGTTTCCGTGAGGCGAAGACCATTGAATGGGACAGTTTCCGCACAGCGGTTCACGGGTGGGAAGTAGAAAAATATCTTGCCAGATTCTGAGTCGAAACAACACCTATGAAGTTGGGAAATAAATTTGCTCTTTTACAGGCAAATTGGATTTGACTTTTCCTGAATACATTTTAATAAACCAACGAGTAAAGGCGCTCAATTAAGATTTGAGCGCCTTTTTTTGAAAAAATAGAGATGGTTGTAAGAGATGAAAAGGTAGAGCGGGTAGTAGAAATGGTTCAAAAGGTCTGCCGCACAGGCAATATAGGGGATGGAAAGATATTCATTCTCCCAGTGGAAGAGGCGATACGTATTCGTACTGGTGACCGTGGCGAAAAAGCGCTTTAAAATAGATAGGTGCCAAGAGAATGGAGCCAGCGCAAATAATAATTTTTGAAGCTCGTTTTCTTGGCACCTATCTAACATCCAATATTATCTCCTTTGTTTCTACTTTTCCATCTTTGTTTTCCATTCTTTATTATGCTATAATTTTCCTTGAAAATAGTTTTTAACATGGATGTCAAAATGACTAGGCAGCATAATCATTAAGGAGTTAAAACTTTGGACAGCGGAAATGCTTTTCATCAGGAACAATATGAGGTGATTGTAATTGGTGCTGGCCATGCTGGATGTGAAGCGGCAGTTGCTTCCTCAAGGCTCGGCTGTACTACTCTTCTTATTGCCCCTTCACTGGACCACCCTGCCCTAATGGCCTGCAATCCTTCTTTGGGAGGGCCCGGGAAAGCGCACCTCATAAAAGAGATAGATGCCTTGGGAGGGGTCATGGGTGCCCATGGGGACCAGCATGCTCTCCAAATGAGACGCCTTAACACGGGCAAAGGCCCGGCTGTGCAAGCATTGAGGGCTCAGATCGACAAAGATGCCTACCAAAGGGGAATGAAGCTGCTCTTGGAAAAAGAGCCTTTTTTAACCCTGCGTGAGGGAGCCGTAGAGAAAATAATGGTAGATCATGGGAAAGTAAAAGGTGTTCAAACCCGACAGGGCAGCACCTATTTTGCCAGAACCGTGGTTTTGGCAGCGGGAGTTTACCTAAATGCCGAGATCTTTATCGGCCACAGCCACTTTTCTGGCGGGCCGGGCAACCAATCTCCCTCCACTGGGTTGGCTGAGAATCTTGTTTCTCTTGGTTTCCAGGTAGACCGCTTTAAAACGGGAACACCTCCCCGTGTTTACAGGAGAAGTATTGACTTCCATGGCCTTACAAAGGTTCCAGGTGAGCAGGGGGTAGGTACATTTTCGTACACTACTCGGGAAAGAAATTTTAAAGATATCCCCTGCTTTCTAACTTATACCAATGAAAACACTCACAAACTGATCCTGGATAATATTAACTCAGCTCCTCTCTACTCAGGCTTAATAAGAGGGAAAGGTCCCCGCTATTGTCCTTCTATTGAGGATAAGGTGATCAGATTTAAGGGTCGCCCCAGACACCCTATCTTTATCGAACCGGAGAGCGAAGGGTCAGAAGAGATGTACCTGCAGGGAATCTCCACGGGGTTACCGGAAGAGATGCAATATGCTTTTTTAAGGACTATACCTGGCCTAGAAGAGGTGGTTATTACCAGGCCAGCTTATGCTATTGAATACGACTTTTTCCCGCCGATGCAACTTAATGATACCCTGGAAACAAAAATAATAGGTGGTCTTTTTTTTGCAGGGCAGATTAACGGCACTACGGGTTACGAAGAAGCTGCTGCTCAGGGGCTGATAGCAGGGATAAATGCTGCTCTGCAATGCCGCGGGAACCATCCTTTTATTTTGGAGAGGACCGAAGCCTATATCGGAGTACTCATTGATGATCTGGTGACGAAAGGTGTGAGTGAGCCGTACCGTATGTTTACATCCCGCTGTGAATACAGGCTTCTTTTGAGGCATGATAATGCGGATTTGCGCCTTACGGAAAAAGGTTACCGTTTGGGATTGGTTGGAGAAGAACGCTTTAAAATTTATCAGGAGAAAAAAAAATTCATAGAAGAAGAAATGGCAAAATTGAAAAACTATCGCCTTTTTCCTAATACTTCAGTAAACACAAGATTGGTGAAAAAAGGATCTGCTCCACTTTCCAAACCCCATTCCCTGGCGGAACTTTTAAAAAGACCAGAGCTTAGCTACTCTAAGTTGCATGAGCTTGTTGAAGAGGGTGATGTAAACTTTATTGCAGACGAGGAGATAAGAAATGAGGTAGATACACATATTAAATATGCCGGTTACATTGCTAAACAAGCGTCTGCTGTAAAGCAGGTAGCTCGTCTTGACTCCAAGGTGATTCCAGAAACTTTTTCTTATGACCAGGTTAATAACCTGTCCCATGAAGCCAGGCAAAAGTTGAAAGATATAAGGCCCAGGACGCTGGGACAGGCCTCTCGTATAGACGGTGTAACTCCTGCGGATCTCTCGATATTAGCTTTGTACTTGGAAAGAGGTCCCCGTCACAAAAAACCTTTGCAAGGAGAAAGCGATACAGAACAATTTTCATCATAGATAAGAAAGGATGGCTTGATGTTTTGTCTTATCCTGGCTGGTATTATCGGCTGAGCAGTTTTTTTAAAAAAAAATTTGATGAAAAAGTGTATAAAATTCCCTTAGATGCCGGGTTAACTTGTCCGAACAGGGATGGGACTATTTCTACAAAAGGATGCATCTATTGCTATAATCCGGGTTTTAGCCACTCAGCCCTTTCCAGAAAAGAGGACAGAAAGCAAAAAGGGATTAGGGAGCAGATCCTTTTATACCAGGGCAGGGCGGAAAGGGGAATCCGGAAAGGCGGCGTTTATCATGACCAGACACTTTCTGAGAATAAATGCGTTGCTCCCAGGCGCAAGTACCTGGCCTACTTCCAGTCCTACAGTAACACTTATGGGGATATTTCATACCTGGACAACCTCTACCGGGAGGCTATAGAGACGCCGGGAGTTATAGGATTAAGTATTGCCACTAGGCCGGATTGTCTTTCTTCATCTGTCTTTGGTTTGTTGGAATCTTATGTGAATGACTACCACCTCTGGGTGGAGCTTGGGTTGCAGTCTTCTCACAACAGGACGCTACAGCTTATCAATAGAGGTCATGATTATAATTCATTTGTAAATGCCGTTCAGCATGGCCATGAAAGAGGTATTTATCTCTGTGTTCACCTTATAAACGGACTTCCGGGAGAATCCCGGGAAGATATGCTTGAAACAGTACGCCGCCTCAGTGGACTTCCCATACAGGGTATCAAGTTTCATCAACTGCAAGTGCTGAAAGGAACTCTTCTGGAAAAGCTTTATTTACAGGGGGAGCTGGAGCTATTGGAGGAAGAGGATTATGTTCAGCTCCTCTGTGACCAGTTAGAAATATTGCGAGATGATATTGCCGTACATCGACTTCTGGCAGAAGTTACAAGGCCGGAGTTGCTGCTGGGTCCAAACTGGCAAACCTCCAGGGGCCTTTTTGTACAGAAGGTGGAGAGAGAATTGAAGCAGCGCGGTTCCTGGCAGGGCAAAAAGTGCCTGTCATAATCTGAATTGCAGAGGAAGGTGAATCTGAAAGCTTATGAAGGCTTTATACGGGCCTCTTTATTCTCGGCGCCTGGGTATGTCACTGGGACTGGATATCATTCCTTATAAAACATGCAGCTATAATTGTATCTATTGTCACGAAGGAGAGACAACTTCTTTAACCCTGGAGAGAAGAGAATATCTTCCTCCTGAACAAGTGTTGCGAGAGCTTTCGACCCTGAAGGGAGAGAAAATCTTCAAAGGACGTTCAGTTGATTATATTACCTTTGCCGGATCAGGAGAGCCAACCCTAAATACAAATATCGGCAGCTATATAAGTTACCTCAAGGATAACTGCCCTATACCAATAGCAGTTATCACTAACGGTTCACTGTTATGGAAGGAAGAAGTCCGCCGGAGTATAATGGGAGCAGATTTGGTGATCCCTTCCCTGGATGCATTATCAGAGGATTCTTTCCAAAGGATTAACCGGCCGTTTCCAGGACTCTCACTGGAGAAGGTGCTGCAGGGCTTGGTGGATTTTTGCGAAAATTTTTCGGGAGCCATCTGGTTGGAAATTCTTCTTTGTAGTGGCATCAATGACAGTTTCGAAGAACTTGAGCATTTTGCCTCCCTATTGAAAGATCTTCCTCTGCAGAAAATTCAAGTTAACACGGTTTCACGGCCACCGGCCGAATTTTGGGCCTTCCCGTCCACTCCTGAAAAGTTGGATCAATGCAGGGAGCTGCTGGGTCCACGGGTAACTGTTATAGAGGATACGCTCACTTCTATTAGAAAAGATTTAGAAGGAAGACTTCGGCGGAGAGTTTGCGAATTGCTGCAGAGACGTCCTTATACTTTGGAAGAACTGCAAAACGAGCTACAGAAAAGTGGCCATGAGATTATTAAAGTGGTGGCCAGGATGGAAAAAGAGGGCTTGGTGGAACGTACCCTAAGTAATAATAAATCTCTATTTTATAGGAAAAAAGGACAGATTAAAGAAAAGGAACTGCAGAAATGATAATTCCACTGCTAAAAGAAAACCTACGCGTATTTGATGGAGGATTAACATTGATAATAAACATTATTTAGGGTAAATTTTTTCCGTGGATAATTGGGATTTAGTGAATATTATAAGGAAGGATAATCCACTTTGGAAAAGAATATCCATCTTTTTGTTAAAGGGGTAGGTATAGATCTTATTCGTGTGAAGCGCATAGCTAATGTTTTTCAGCGTCGTCCGGAAAGATTTTTGAAACGGATTTTTACTAAAAAAGAGATAGAGGAGCTCTTAAAAAGGCGTAACCCCATTCCTTCAATAGCTGCCCGATTTGCGGCAAAAGAGGCTGTAGCTAAAGCACTCGGCTGCGGGATTGGGGTCATTCGTTGGCGTGAAATGGAGATCATAAAGGAAGAAAGAGGTAAGCCCATGGTCTTTCTAAAAGGTGAAGCTGCTCGGTGGGCGGATCAGTACGGTATTAAAGGGGTAAAAGTTTCTATGTCACATGACGGCTCTTATGCCATTGCCAATGCAGTAGCGTATGGTGACAAGTAATGGTATTTTTGTTATTACCGAGCTTAAGTCAACCTAATTTTTCTTGACTGGAGAAATGACTTATGCTAATCTTTTGAAATAAATAGTTGAGTTGTCTGGCACGGTATAGATCTATTATTTTTTTAAGAAAATCCATAGTATTTTACTATGTATTAAAAGGTTTTTCATAGGCGAGGGCGGTGAGTTAAATGCGCATTTCCACCAGGGGAGAATACGGGGTTAGAGCCATGATTTACCTGGCACTAAATTATAAAGATGGTGATATACCTTTAAGCCGAATAGCTATGGAAGAGAATATCTCCCAACAATATCTGGAGCAGATTTTTTCTCCCTTGCGCCAGGAAGGTCTTATCAATAGCAAAAGGGGTGCAAAAGGGGGATATACTTTAGCTAGCTCCCCGGAGAAAATATTTGTGGGGGATATTATTCGTGTGCTGGAAGGTCCGATAGCTCCCGTAGAATGTGTATCTGATCTAAATAAGGACATAAATTGCCGTTGCGGTAGGAGTGATGATTGCCTTGCCCGTCGGGTTTGGGAAAAACTGCGGGATCACATTAACGAATTGTTGAATGATATTTCTCTACAAGACATGCTTAACTGGAAGCACTGATTATACTTACCAGGAAAATTTTAAAAAGCGAGGAGGCCATTTTGTAATGCAAAGAATATACATGGATCATGGAGCTACAACCCCCATGAGAAAAGAAGTATTGGATGTTATGCTACCATATTTAAAGGAGGTTTACGGAAATCCCTCTAGTTTTCATTCTTTTGGGCGGGAGGCCCGCCAAGGGGTAGACGAGTCCAGGGAAAAAGTAGCCCGTGCCTTGGGTGCATCTTCTCCTGAAGAAATATTTTTTACTTCAAGCGGCACTGAATCAGATAATCTTGCTATTCAAGGTGTTGCCAGGGCGCTGTCTCACACTGGAAATCATATTATTACAAGTTCTGTTGAACATCATGCTGTATTGGATACCGTAAAACAACTTGGAGAAGATGGTTTTGAGGTAACTTTCCTGCCAGTGGATGAATACGGTATGATTGATCCGAGAGATGTTGAAGAAGCCTTGACAGAACGCACCATTCTGGTTAGCGTAATGATGGCTAACAATGAAGTGGGAACAATACAGCCTGTAGAAGAAATAGGGCGAATTTGTCATGAAAAAGGAGTATACTTTCATACTGATGCAGTCCAGGCCATAGGGCACCTTCCAATAAATTTAGAAGAACAACCCTTTGATTTGCTTTCTCTCTCCGCTCATAAATTTTATGGTCCCAAGGGAATAGGAGTTCTTTACGTTCGAAAAGGGACTAAAATTAAGCAGATTCTCTTTGGAGGAGGACAGGAAAAAAAGCTGCGTCCCAGCACCGAAAATATACCCGCTATCGTGGGATTGGGAAGGGCTATAGAGATTGCTGTTGAAGATATTCCTGCAAAAAGCGCTGCTTTGATTGCCCTCAGGGACCGTCTTATAAAAGGAGTTACAGGTGAAATAGAAGATGTATGGCTAAACGGTCATCCCACTCAAAGACTTCCCGGCAATGTCAATGTAAGTGTATTATATGTAGAAGGAGAATCAATCTTGTTAAGCCTTGATCTTAAAGGCATTGCCATATCTAGCGGGTCTGCTTGTACTTCAGGAGCTTTGGATCCTTCTCATGTGTTGATGGCTATGGGTTTAGATCACCAGACGGCCCATGGTTCCCTGCGTTTTAGCTTGGGCAAAGAGAATACGGAAGAAGAAATTGATTATGTCATTGAATCTATGAAAGAAATAGCGGAAAGATTGCGAAAGATGTCCTCTGTTTACAAAAAGTAAATAATTGATTGCAAACTTTGCAAGGTAAGTGATAAAATAAACTAGCAGGAGGTGTTTTGATGTATAACGAAAAAGTTATGGATCATTTCCAAAATCCCAGGAACATTGGGGAAATGACAGAGCCTAGCGGTATGGGTGAAGTGGGAAACATGAAGTGCGGAGATATAATGAAGATCTTTATAAAAGTTGAGAATGGAATAATTGAAGATATTAATTTCTTAACTTTCGGTTGTGGTGCTGCCATTGCCAGCAGTAGCGTTTTGACAGAGATGGTAAAGGGTAAAACCTTGGAAGAAGCTTTGGCCATAACCAATAAGCATGTGGCAGATGAGTTGGGTGGATTGCCGGAAGCCAAGATGCACTGCTCCAACCTTGCGGCAGATGCTCTTCATAAAGCGATTGAAGATTACCGACAAAAGCAAACGGCATAGTAAGCTTAGCATCTTTCTAAATATAGAGCATATGATAAGTCCCCTCCTTCTTTTTATTTATGCCATAGGCTGAAAGGCGGGGGCTGTTTTTGTTGGATTGTTTTCTTAATTACGTTTTCTTCATGCCGTTACCATGCAGTTATCTCTTAAAGCTTACGGTGTTATTGGCAAGGCTTTGATTTTTGAGGCTTTTAAGGATATTACGAGCCACCGCATATTGAAAAGTTAAACTTGACATATTATGTATTCAATGTTATTGTAAAGTTAGCGTGATTAGCACTCTAATAACTAGAGTGCTAATCACGCTAAGGGTGACGGGAGGACGAATATGGGGCTAAGCAAGCGTAAGGAAAGTATTCTGCAGGCGGTGACAACAGAATACGTGACAATGGCACAACCTGTTGGTTCGCGATCGATTGCCAGGCGCTATAAAACAGGGTTGAGCCCCGCCACCATCAGGAACGAGATGGCAGATCTGGAAGAGATGGGATACCTTATCCAACCTCACACTTCAGCGGGTAGAATTCCGTCCCAAAAAGGCTATCGTTATTATGTAGATAGTTTGATGGAAAGAGCCGGCCTGGAGGAAGAGGAAAAGGAGCAGATCAAAAATGCCTTTGATAATAACAAGTATGGAGAAATAGACGATATTATTAAGCATACATCTCGATTACTTTCTTCTTTAACCAATTATACTTCTTTGATTTTGGGACCGCAACTTAAAAAAAGTGCTTTTAAAAAGTTGCAGATTATGCCCACTGACTCGCAAAGAGGTTTGTTAATACTGGTAACGGATACAGGTTTTGTCAAGAATAAAGTTATTAAACTTCCGCAAACGTTGTCTATGAATGATTTGACCAGGATCGTGTCCTATCTGAATAAGAGGTTGGAAGGGCTGACTATTGATAAAATCACCTCTTCCCTTATAAATGAAATGCGCAGAGATCTATATCACTATGTGAAATTTCTGGAAGAGACTTTTACGTTGTTAGAAGAAAGTTTGGTTGAAGATGAAAGGCGTGTTTTTTTGGGAGGGACTACCAACATTCTTAACCAACCCGAATTTGGAGATATTAACAAGGTTAAGTCACTTCTCACCCTTTTTGAGCAACATTCACTGTTGGCCACCCTTCTTAGCAGGCCCGTTGCTGGTGTAGAAGGGGTAGTGATCAAAATTGGAAAAGAAAATATTTTAGAAGAAGTGCAAGAGTGCAGCCTGGTTATGACTGCCTACTGCCTGGGAAATGATGTAGTGGGGACTATAGGGGTATTAGGTCCTACTCGTATGGAGTATTCCAGGGTGGTGGCCTTGGTTCAACATATTGCCAAACAACTGGAAAAAGTGTAATGGTAAGATTAAGATATCTGCAGCGCTTTACAAATAAAATAATTTTAAAAGGGGTGAGCTAAACTTGAAAGAGAAGGAGTATTTTTTTAATTCCTCTGACGAGGTCTTTCCCAAAGGTGAAGGGGAGGATAATAATAGTTTGACTGACTCTGAGGAAGATAATATTACATCTTCCGGTGCAGAGGAAGATGATTCGTTGAGTTCTTCGAAGAAGGAAAAAGAGTTCAGCCCAGAAGAAACACGAATAGAACTACAAAAACTGCAAGAGGAGAATGAGGAGCTTAAAAATAGGTTGTTAAGATTGCAGGCAGATTTTGACAACTATCGCAAGCGAGCCAGGGCTGAAAAAGAGGAGCATATTGAATATGCCAACCAGGAGCTGGTTAAAAAGTTGTTGCCGGTATTAGACAATATGGATAGAGCTTGTTCTTCTTCCGAAGACTCTGCAGAAGGAGTGAAGGAAGGATTAGAAAAAATTGCTAAGCAGTTTAAGGAAATCTTGGCAAAAGAGGGTTTGAATCCAATCGAGTGTGAAGGCGAGCCTTTTGATCCTAATTGCCACGAAGCGGTTTTATGTGAAGAGGACTCCGAACATCCCACCAACACCGTAGTGCAGGAATTGCAAAAGGGGTACATGATGAAAGACAAAGTTTTAAGACCCAGCATGGTAAAGGTTGCAACGGATGAATAACAAATTGTCCTGCACAGTCAGGAATTCATTGGTATTTAAAACCATAATGAATATTAAAGATTAAGGAGGTAGTAAAATTATGTCAAAAGTAGTAGGAATTGACCTTGGAACGACAAACTCTGCTATTGCCGTTCTAGAGGGTGGAGAAGCGGATATAATTCCTAATGAGGAAGGTAGCAGAGTAACTCCTTCTGTGGTAGCCTTTACTAAGGAAGGGGAAAGAATTGTAGGGACGGTGGCCAAGCGTCAGGCCATAACTAACACAGAGCGTACCATTGCTTCCATAAAGCGGGAGATGGGTACCGATCACAAAGTAGAAATTGATGGAAAGGAATATTCTCCCCAGGAAATATCAGCCATGATTTTGCAAAAGCTAAAGGCTGATGCGGAGAGTTACCTGGGAGATAAGGTAGCGCAGGCGGTTATCACCGTGCCGGCTTACTTTAGCGACAGCCAGAGGCAGGCTACCAAAGATGCCGGAACGATTGCAGGATTGGAAGTCCTGAGGATTATCAACGAACCTACGGCCGCTTCACTGGCCTACGGGCTGGATAAAGGTGAGGACCAGACCATTTTGGTCTTTGACCTGGGCGGCGGCACCTTTGACGTTTCTATTTTGGAACTGGGGGAAGGAGTTTTTGAAGTAAAAGCCACCAGCGGAAATAACCGCTTGGGTGGAGATGATTTTGACCAGAGAGTGGTGGATTTTCTCGTTTCTGAATTTAAGAAAGAAAGCGGAGTAGATCTCAGCAAGGACAAGATGGCGCTGCAGCGCTTGAAAGATGCGGCCGAAAAGGCCAAGATTGAGCTCTCTTCTACTACCACCACCAACGTAAATTTACCCTTTATTACTGCTACCTCGGACGGGCCCCAACACATGGACATAACCTTGAGCAGGGCCAAGTTTGAGGAACTGATTTCAGACCTGGTGGATAAGACGGTAGGACCTATGAAGCAGGCTGTTTCTGATTCAGGTGTCGATTACAAGGAAATCGATAAGGTAATCCTGGTCGGAGGTTCAACCCGTATGCCCTTGGTCCAGCGGGTAATTAAAGATACCGTGGGCAAGGATCCCCATAAAGGAGTTAATCCGGATGAGGTTGTGGCTATGGGCGCTGCTATCCAGGCCGGGGTGCTTTCTGGGGACGTAAAAGATGTACTACTATTGGATGTAACACCTCTATCTCTGGGTATCGAAACCCTGGGTGGGGTTTTTACCAAGATTATCGAGCGCAACACCACTATTCCCACTTCCAAAAAGCAGATTTTTTCGACAGCAGCCGATAATCAAACCAGCGTGGATATCCATGTCTTGCAGGGAGAGCGTCCTATGGCAGCGGATAACAAAACCCTGGGGCGGTTTATGTTGGACGGTATTCCCCCGGCCCCCCGTGG
>CAZMLU010000024.1:19781-24237 GCA_964567295.1 uncultured Desulfovibrionaceae bacterium | reverse complement strand
AAAAAGCGATTCCATGTCCTCAGCATAAACATTTGGCACCCCATAATCATCTCGCGTGACCGTAAATTCGTACTGGTCTTCTTGAGCTTCACCAGCCGCAAAAGTAAAAGAAGCCGCAAACGATAACATGGCCAAAACCAAGAAGCAGGACAAAATCTTACTGAACCTTCCTTTCTTCATCGAGCTGTTCCTCCTTTATTCTATTACTCAAATCTTCAACACTTCCTTCGCCGCCTTTTTAGACACCCTCATCCAGAACCCCACCTCCCATACTCTTTGATGGACTAGCCCATTACAGGTCCACTACCCCTCCAATAATGTAGTTTGTATATATTTTCACTTTTCTTTTCATCTTACCATCCCCAACGATAGAGATCAATAAAATTACACAGAATTGAGTCAATTTTTAAGCAAATACTTCTGCGGGTTAAGAACCTTCTGCTCTTTTTCCTATCTTTATCCCATCCCTGTCCCGTGAAAATTGAAGGCAATAATTTGCAGGAATTATGGAAAGCAATGTTGAATTATTAGTATGTTTCAAGAGGATGCTGGAATAAAATGTTAATCAAAATGGAGTATTTTTTAGGCAATGTTAACAAACTCTTAACAAGAGAAGCTTGATGTGCAGCACAAGCAATTAGAGGAGGAACAACTTATGGGAAAATTGTTTGGAACAGACGGAGTCCGGGGAGTCGCCAACCAGGAACTGACCCCGGAGATGGCCTTTCGAATCGGCCGTCTTTCCGCCTACCTGACCCAGAAAAACGAAGGAGAACCCTTCATCGTGATCGGTAAAGATACCAGAAAATCAGGCGATATGCTGGAAGGTGCACTGATGGCCGGCATCTGCTCCGCAGGGGTAGATGTTCGCTCTCTCGGCATTCTTTCTACACCGGCGCTCGCTTTCCTGACCCGTGAATTGAACGCCTCGGCCGGGATCATGATCTCCGCTTCTCATAATCCCATCGAAGATAACGGGCTGAAAATATTTGCCCCCGCCGGGCATAAACTCAACGACAGCACGGAAGCCGAACTGGAAGAATACTATTTTGGGGAATACTCCCTGCCCCGGCCCCAAGGTGGCGGCATTGGCAGAAACATAGACGACAGGGAAGCTGTTTCCATGTATACGGACTACCTGCGAACTATAGGACCGGATCTCAAAGGAGTGCATATAGCCATGGACTGCGGCCACGGGGCGGTCTATAAGCTGGCCCCTGAGGCCTTCAAAAGCCTGGGAGCCCGGGTAACAGTGCTCAATGACCAGCCCAACGGGATCAACATCAACGTCCAGTGCGGCTCCACCGACCCCACCGCCCTGCAGAAAACCGTACATGAAAAAAGGGCAGACGTAGGCCTTGCTTTCGATGGCGACGCAGACCGGCTAATCGCTGTGGATGAAAAGGGGGAGATCGTAGATGGCGATCTGTTAATGCTGCTCTTTGCCCTTTCCTTACAGAAAAAGAACAGTTTACAGAAAAACACCCTGGTCACCACCGTGATGAGCAACGGAGGGCTGGTTCTAGCAGCCGAGGAAAACGGCATGGAGGTTATTCGTACCAAAGTAGGCGACCGCTACGTGCTGGAAGCAATGCTTGAAGGGGGCTACAACCTGGGGGGAGAACAGTCGGGGCATATTATCTTCACCGACCATGCTCCTACAGGCGACGGCCTGCTGAGCGCCTTAAAGCTGACCCAGATCCTGCAGGAAGAAGGAAGGCCTCTCTCCTCCTACCGCTCCCTCATGACTCGCCTTCCCCAGGTTACAGTAAACTGCCGGGTCGGCCGCAAAGAGGGATGGGAAGAGCTTCCTGCATTTAAGGAGGGGCTGCAGAAAGTCCATGACCAGATAGGTCCCACGGGACGAATCCTGGTGCGTCCTTCCGGCACAGAACCACTTATGCGCGTCATGGTCGAAGGCGATAAGGATCAGGCCCGGTTGCAGGAAATGGCCGCGGAACTGGCGTCAATCCTGAGCAGAGAGCTGAGTGCATAACAAAACAGGGGAGGTAATTTATGAGGATACTTATCGTAGAAAACTATCCGCAGTTAAGCGCCAAAGCTGCCAGCATCGTAGCCAGCCAGGTGATCCTAAAAAATAACTCCGTCCTGGGGCTGCCCACGGGCTCCACCCCTGAAGGAATGTACAGTGAACTGGTGCAGCTGCAAAAGGAAGGAAAAGTTGATTTTAGCGATGTGGTGACCTTTAACCTGGATGAATACCTGGGGCTTTCTCCCGATCACCACCAGAGCTACCACTATTACATGCATCAGCACTTCTTTAACCACGTCCCGGTAGCGCCGCACAATATCCACATCCCGCCCGGGCAAAAAGAAAGCACAACGGAGCACTGCCGCGAATACGACCAAAAAATTGCAGCGGCCGGCGGCATCGACCTGCAGTTCCTGGGTATCGGGGTAAACGGCCATATCGGTTTTAACGAGCCCGGGCCGTCTTTAAAAACAGGGACTCACATCGTGGAGCTCACAGAAGAAACCGTGGAAGCCAACAGCCGCTTCTTCGAGAGCAAGGATCATGTTCCCCGCCAAGCAATCACCATGGGAATGGGTTCCATCCTGGGAGCACGGAGAATCATGCTCCTGGCCAGCGGCACAAACAAAGCCCCGGCCATCCGGGAAGCGCTAAGCGGAGATATCACCACCAACCTGCCCGCTTCCTTCCTACAGCTCCACAGCGACGTCATCCTGGTCCTGGACCGGAAAGCCGCCTCCCAACTCCCTACCTAACACAGGGGTTGACACGGGGACGGGGTACCTGTCAACTTTTTTGCTTACGTAAACCTAAGCGCGGGGGGACGGGGTACCTGTCAACTTTTTTGCATAAGTAACCCTGTAAGCTTTTATACTGCATAAGTAAACTTATGTATAGCTGTTAACTACAAAAGTTGACAGGTACCCCGTCCCCTCGACAACATTAGCCGTAGTAATCCCTGTACCACTGCACGAACCTGCCAATTCCTTCTTCTATGCTCGTTGCGGGTCGGAAGTCTACTTCCCGGGCCAGGTCGTCTATGTCGGCATAGGTCTCCACTACATCTCCTGGCTGCATTGGTAACAGCTCTTTCTGCGCCTCTTTGCCCAGGGCTTTTTCCAGCACCTCGATAAAGTAGAGCAGCTCCACCGGCTTGTTATTCCCGATATTATAAATACGGTAGGGGGCATAGCTTCTCCCCGGATCGGGACTTTTTCCGTCCCACTTGGGATCGGGTTGGGGAATCTTATCCACCAAGCGCACCATCCCCTCCACAATATCATCGATATAGGTAAAGTCCCGCTTCATTTTGCCGTAGTTGAAGACCTGGATGGGGCTGCCCTCCAGGATGGCACGGGTAAAGGAATAGTAGGCCATATCGGGACGCCCCCAGGGACCGTAGACGGTAAAAAAGCGCAGACCTGTTACGGGCAAATTGTAAAGGCTGCTGTAGGTATGGGCCATCAGCTCTCCCGCCTTCTTGGTGGCAGCATAGAGGCTAACGGGATGGTCCACGTTGTGATGCACGGAAAAGGGCATGGCCTTGTTGGCGCCGTAGACGGAGCTGGAGGAGGCGAAAAGCAGGTGCCCCACCTCAAAATGGCGGCAGGCCTCCAGGATATTCAGGAAACCCACCACGTTGGAATCGATATAGGCATGGGGGTTTTCAATGCTGTAGCGCACCCCGGCCTGGGCGGCCAGGTGTATCACTTGCTTGAAACGGTGTTCGGCAGCGATCTTTTCCACTGCCCCCCTCTCTTCCAGGGAAGCCTCTATAAAAGAAAAACCCTCACGGGGTTTCAAGATCTCCAACCTGGCCTTTTTCAAGCCAACCTCATAGTAGTCATTGAGGTTATCCAAACCCACCACCTCATAACCGTCGTCCAAGAGCCGTTTACTTAGATGAAATCCGATAAAACCCGCCGCTCCGGTAACCAGCACTGCCAATTGCTTCACCTCGTTTGCAACGAACTGTTCCTGTCACCATTCCACGTGTTAACCAATAAATATAAATGAGCCTCCGCAGTTAATCCTCTTTTTTCTTCGAGGTAGCTTTCCAGTAATGCTGGAAGAAGGCGCCGAAGATTCCCAGCATCAGGCCCAGAACCCCCGCCACCGCTGTGTTGAGCATCAAATTGCCGCTTTCGGTTACGCGGTGCGGCGGAACTACATAGGCAATCATCTCTTTCGGGCGGTCCTGGTAGAATTCCAGCATCATATGATTAAGCTCTCCCGAAATTCTGTCCAGATTAACTACATAATCCTCCAGCATGAGGTCTGCGCGGGCTAGCAGTTCCTCCCTATCCTCGCCCAGGGGGGCCTCCTCCAAGCGCTGCATCTCCCTCTGCAGGTATTCCTTGCGGGTTTTCTTGTCAATGGCAGAAACCCCCGTCTCTACAGAAACATCCAAAAGATGGCGGAAAAAATTGTCCTCGAAAAGGATTTTAAAAAGATCTAGATCTT
>CAZMLU010000024.1:0-19681 GCA_964567295.1 uncultured Desulfovibrionaceae bacterium | reverse complement strand
AAAAGATGGCGGAAAAAATTGTCCTCGAAAAGGATTTTAAAAAGATCTAGATCTTCCTCCTCCAGGAGCAATTCTTCCTCGTTTTCGAGAGTCGGAGGCTCTTTTGTTAATCCCAGGCGAACCAAGACCTCAAGGAGTACTGCTTCTTTTTCGAGAGTCAGGGGAAAACCTGCCGGCAGTACGCCCCGGCGCAGCCCCCGAGTTTCCTCTACCAGAAGCTCCCGGGCATAGCCGGCCTGTCCTTCCAGCATCCTTTCTTCCTGTTCCAGCTCCCGGATCATCTCCCGGTAACGCATAAGAGCCATTTCGCGGTCACGCACCAGTTGGTAATGGGTAATCAAAGAATCAATATCCTGAAATTCGGCCTTTTCTAACGTTTCCAGCCTCTGGGAAATATCTTTAAAGGTTAAGCCATACCTGGAAGAGCGAAAATCATCCGTCATCTCGGACATCTCCAGGGCCGCTTCAGCCAGCATGTCCTTGTAAGCGCGCAGGCCGGCCACAATAAAAGGATAATCCATCTCCAGGAGTTCCTCCTGCTCCAGCACAAACCGGGGAAAAACCGGTGTCTCTATAAATTCTTCCCAGTTGGCATCCCGGTAATTTCCTACGATGGAAGAGACAATGCGCCTCTGCTCCCGGGGAGAGAGCTGCTCATCCTCCCCCACCCGCAAGCGATACTCATAGCGGGGCACGGTCAGCTCCCCTTCTTCATCGGGAGCATACAGGGTTTCCACTGCTACAATTTCACGCAGCTCGCTGCTGTTAAGCCCCGCATCTCTCAACCCCAGCTCTTCTATGACGCGGCTCAAGATGTTGGTAGAGATGATATCCGAGGGGGAAAAGGGACGCTCGCTGGGGTACAGGCCGTCTTCCACCTGCGGAAAGCGCATGGCCACGGTAGCAGTTGCATAAGAGGAGACCTGGAAAAAACGGGTAAAAACAAAAGAGGCAGCTACACATAAGATCACCAGCAGGATAATAAAGAACTTGCGCTCCAGGATTACCTCCAGGATTTCCCGCAGGGAGATCTCTTCCATATCCGCTGGAACAGTTTGCTGCTGCTCCACAGCTGCTGATTTTTCCCTTTCTCTATCTTCCATATCCGCGCCAATCCTCCACTTTTAACGGCCGCTCCCGGGGGAGGCCTTTGATTTAGCTTTTTGTTGATTTCTGCGGAGGTCCTTGAGATAAGCCCCTCCACTGCCTGCCAGCAGCCCGAGAAACACCCAGGCCAAGGCCAGGCGGGCCGGGCTCCAGCCCACGGTTTCCCGGTAGGGCTCTCGCAAGATGAGAATGCCCCGTTCCGTTTCATCGGCCGACAATTCCCCGCGCATGGTCTCAATTATTTCCAGGTAATCCCCTATCCTGGCAACGGCGGCCTCTATCTTCCTGTCAGCCCGCTCCATTTGCTCCGGCGAGGGTTCAGAAAGCTGCGCCGCAGCTGCTTCCAGTGCCTCTGCCGGTGCAGCTTCTTCTATGTTTTCGGCCTCAACTTCTCCGGCACCCAGCAGCAGCTCCAGCTCCCCGCGATAATGCTGCAGCTCCACTTGTAACTCCTCTGCCTCCAGACCGGCTTCCAGGGACTGTTCCAGGAGGGTGGTAAGGTATTCATGTTCCAGGAGGACCTCCACGATATCGGTCATATCCTCCGCCAGCTCTGCCCCCGGGGGGGCACTATCTTCCAGGTCCCGGAGCAGATCCCTGGCAAAAAGGGCCTCCTGCTCTTTCCTTGCAAGAGCTTGTTCCTGCTCCTCTATCATTTTCGCGTACCTGCGCAGGGTGCTCTCGGGATCAGTAGTGAGCCGGTTGGCCCGGATTACCGCGCGTATGGCGGCTACCTGGTTTTCTTGCAGAGACTCCAGGCCTCTTTGCACATCACTGAAACTGTAGCCCAGTTCCCGGGAACGGAACGTCTCATTGCTCTCCTGCATCTCTTCCACATATTCCCGGAGCTGCTCAACCTGGCTCTCCAAAAGATCGGGAATAAAAGGGTAATCATAATCCTGAAGAATATCGCCGGAGAGGTAGCGGGAGGGCAAAGGGGATTCCAGGCCCGCATACACCCGGCGGAAACGCTGTGTATAAGATTCCACCACAGCGGTAAGAATCTCCTTTTGCAGCTCTTCTTCCAGGCCCAGGCGGTCTCCCTCCAGCAGGCTGATACGGTATTCGGAAGGGAAGACGCTGCCCGGATCACGGCCTTCGTCCTGGAGCCGCTGCGCTTCCCGGATCTCTGCCGAGCTCATGACGCCCACCACGTCCAGGTGACGGCGCAGAACAGCCGCATCCAGGCCTTCCTGCTCCAGTTCCAGGGTCTCCACTACTTCTTCCACAACAGAAGAACCGATGATGTTCTCCTTATCAAAGGGCGAGCCATCGGGATACTGCCCCCTATTGACGTTTTCAAAACGGAGGAGAAGGTCGACAGTGGTATGCCCCTGTTTTTCTCCCGTTAAATAGAAAACAGAGCCCAGCACGACAAATGCCACAACCGCGGCCAGGATCATTTTTTTCTCTCTTATAAGCAGCTTAAAAATTCTTTGCAGCAATACCTCTCCCACACCTTCCTCACGAAAAATCAAAAAAGTTCCTTTGACACAGAGCAGACATAACTTATGTATAAATTTATAAACGGCAGCTTAAAACATATTATTACGGGGAAATGCACCTGTCAATAGGGAAATGCTCAGGTGCCCCGGTGATTCCGCCTTTTCAAGTTTGCCACGTCACCCGGAATTTTATCCAATTCCAGGAGCTCCGCCAGGTCTGTTTGCAGCTTCCCGCCCAGCTGCTGCAGCTCCTTTTCGATTTCCTGCAGTGTACATTCTGTATCAGGAGCTACAAAAATACGTTCATGCCTGGTAAGGGCAAAGTTTTCGCGGTAGTTGAAAAGTTCTTCGTTTAGCTTTTCCCCGGGCCTGATACCGGTTACCTTAATCTCCACGTCCTTGCCCGGCTGCAGGCCGGAGAGCAGGATCATATCCTGGGCCAGCTCCATAATCTTAATGGGCTCGCCCATGTCCAAAACAAAAATTTCGCCTCTTTGCCCCAGGGCACCGGCCTGGACCACCAGCTGCACCGCCTCCGGTATGGTCATAAAGTAACGGGTCATCTCGGGATGGGTTACCGTTACCGGGCCGCCGCGGGCGATCTGCTCCCGGAAAAGGGTGACCACACTTCCGCGGCTCCCCAGCACATTGCCGAAACGCACCGCGCAGAATACACACTCCCCGTTCCTGCGGGCAACCTGCTGCAGGTAGATCTCCGAAACCCTCTTGGTAGCTCCCATGACGCTCCCCGGGTTAACAGCCTTATCCGTGGAGATCAGGACAAAGCGCTCTACCCCGTATCGGGCGGAAAGATCCACCAGGTTCTTACCTCCCCGGATATTGTTCTTAACCGCCTCCTCCACGTTGAGCTCCATCAGGGGAACATGCTTGTAGGCAGCCGCGTGGAAAACCACGTGGGGGCGGAAATCCCGGAAAACTTTCTCCAGGGACTCCCTGCTTTGAATATCCCGCACCAGCGGACAGAGGTCCACGTGGGAAAATTTTACTTCCATCTCGCGGTGTATATAAAAGACCCCGTTTTCGTCGTGGTCCAGCATAATCAAACGTCGCGGCCCCAGCAGGGATACCTGCCGGCACAGCTCCGAGCCGATAGAACCACCGGCCCCGGTTACCAGGACCACCCGGCCGGCCAGGTAATCCGCTATTTCGTTGATCTCCACTTTTACCTGCGTCCTTTTCAGCAGATCCTCGATCTCCACCTCTTTGAGGCGGGTGACCCCCACGTGCCCGTCCAAAATTTCAAAAATGCCGGGCACGGTCTTGATCTTCACTTCCAACCCCTCGCAGATGCCGATAATTTCACGCATCAGGGCATAGGGGGTAGAGGGCATGGCTATCACTACCTCCGCTATTTTCTTTTCCTGCACCAGCCGGGGGATCTTCTCCCGCCCTCCCAGGACCGGTATGCCCTGGATAACCTGTCCGCGCTTGTTGGGATCGTCGTCGATAAAACCTACCGGCCTGATACCCAGCAGGCCCTGGTGCTTTTTGATCTCTTCGGCCACCAGCGCCCCAGCATCCCCGGCACCAACGATGAGGGCACGCCGGTCACCGTTATGTCCGCCCTTGCGCCTCAGGTATGAAGACAGCAGGCGCAGGGAAAAACGGGAAGCACCCAGGAAAAAAAGCAGCATAAACCAGAAGATGACGTACACACTGCGGGGAAGCATCAGTTCCAGCTGCCAGCTGTAGAGTAAAGCCCCCGCCGAGGTGAGGGTAACGGCTAAAATAACCAGGAGGATCTCATCCACACTGGCATAGCGCCACAGGCGCCGGTAAAGCCCCAAAAAAAATAAGACCACGAGATTTATGAGAACTACGGGCAAGAGCAGCCCTTCCAGGTTAGCCAAAAAACCGGCCGGTATCTGCCCTTCAAAACGCAGGACAAGGGCGAAATAAAGAGCGCTGCTCACCAGCACAACATCCATGAGGGCCAGGATAAGCTGCTTTATTTTATTATTCAGATTAAGCATGCCTTTCGCCACCTGTTCCGTTACCAAAATTATGGGGTATTATAAGAGAAAACTACCGTGACCTGCCAGGCCCCGGGCAATAGACCGGCGCGACTCGCTCGCGCTAAGAACGGGTAGTGCCGGCAGTATTTTCAGCACTGTGACCACCGGCCGGCCCGACTTTGCTTAAGTTCGACATCCACGGCCAATTTCCTGCCCCCACAGGCAAATTATTCAGCCAGCAGGGTTTCATAAAGTTGCTGGAGCCCTTCTTCCTCTTCAAAAAGCTCTTCCATTTCCCCGGCCTCTTCCGTCCGCTCCTGCTCCCGGTAAAGGGCGGCCAGGTAGACACGCGACTGCAGGTAGCGATCGTCCCCTTCGCTCACCCCGCCCAGGTACTCTTCCGCCGCGGAATAATCCTCCAGCAGGTAGGCAGCCTTCCCCAGGTCAAAGTTCAGCGGCCGGGTATCCTCCAGGGTGCGCTCCATCTCCGCCTCCAGTTCCAGCACCCGCTGTAAATGTTCGCGGGCCTCTTCCTCCTCTTCGTCCTGCAGATAACGCTCGGCAGCGGATAGATGGGCGTCAGCCACCTGCCGGTAACTTTCCTGCCGGTAAGGGTGAAGCTCCAGGACACGCTCGATGTAGGAAAGCCCTTCATCCACCTGCCCGTGGCGCAGCAGCATAGAACCGTATTCCAGGTTATGCCGTGTATCATAGGGTGCCAGCTGGTAGGCCCGGCGGGTCAGCTCCAGCGCCTCCCGCCGCAGGCTCCCGGCAGTTTCCCGGTCCTCTTCTTGGGAGGCCGCCTGCTCGTAAATGGAAGCCAGGTTCAGGTAATGGGAAGGTCGGTTGGAATCCCGGCGCAGGGCCTCCCGGAAAAGGGGCACCGCTTCCTGCACCCGGTTTTGTTCGGCCATCTGTGAGGCCCGGGCGCCGGCCCGGTAACCGCTCCACATGGAATAAGTATAGCTGAAAAGAAGCAGGGCAATAAGGGCACCTGCCAGGCATAACGTCCAGCGCCCGCCGGGCACGCTTAGCTGAAGCTCCCGCAGCCTGCGCCAGGGGAAAGCTCCATAAGACTCTCCCTCTTCCAAGCTCCTGGCCGCCCCCAGGAGCGCAAAAAGAAAGATGCTCACCGCGCCCAGGGAAAAGTTAAAGTCGATAACGCTGTGCAGCCCCAGGGCCAGGAGGGGAAAGAAAACAGCCAGCCAACAGCTCCTTCTCCAGGAAGGGGCTTTCTCCCGCAGCATGTTGCGGAAAAAGGCAAAAGCGACAGAAATCCACAGCCCCAGAAAGGCAAGAAAGCCCGGGGTGCCCGTCTCCACCCACACCTGCAGGTAATGGCTGTGCACCTCGGTAGTATAATAATCCCGCTCCTGGTAGCCCTGGTAGAGCGCATTCCAGCCTCCACCGCCGCTCCCCAGGACGGGATAATCACGGATGATCTTGAGAGCATCCCCGTAGAAATCCAGGCGGGCATCAACGCTCCGCTCCCCGGCGCCAATGGCCTGGATGCGGGTATAAACTCCGTGAGGCAGAGCCCTGTGCAGGGCAAAAGTAAGGGAGCGCTCCGCTCCCGCAGCGTCCCGCAACAACACGTTACGGGCAGTGACAGAAGTCCCCGGATAGCGGTTATAGAGGCGCACCTCCAGGCGCTGGATATCCTCTTCGGGGAGAAGCTCCAGCTCTTTTTCTTCCCATCCGTCGGTAGGGCCTTCACGGTGGTCCAAAATGGTGGCCCCTTCTTCATCCAGGTCGTATCCCCGCACCAGCACGCGCCAGGCATAGCCGGGTTCATCTTCTTCCTCCCGGAAGTCCTCCTGGGCAGCATTAACCTCCAGGGACAGCAGGTAGGGCTCTCCGCCCTCGATACTGCCCACTTTCTGCTCCAGGTACTGGTGCGAAGCGCCTTCCTGCAAGCTTCTTTCCAGGTGCAGCGGGGTATCCAGGAGGGGTAAAAATAGGGAAAAGCCCGCAAAGATGACCAGAGCTGCGGTTGCCGCAGCAGCGGCCAGCTTTACTTTAAGGTTCAGGCCCAGGAACAGCTCTGCCAACAAACCTGCTCCCCAAGCCAATACGGCAGCTCCCAGGATATAGGCCCAGGCCTGCCCGGCCAGATCTCCCCGGAAAGCGGTGTCGATCTCCCGCATAAAAGGCAGCACTCCCAGGGGGGGCAGGGCCACGTAAAAGAGAGCCCGCAGACGGTTTCCCGCCCCCGCAGCCAGGACAAAAAAAATGGCCAGGAAGGGCATCAGCAGCCATGCACCCCGGGAAAATGTAAAGATAAAAGCGGTAAGAATAACCGAGGCCGGCAGCAAGTAGAAGGTACGAAAAATGTGGGAGCGCATCAACAGGGCCAACCCCGCAGCCAGGAAAAAGGCTGCCGTCAGGTAGGCGGCGCCGGTATTGGGGTACTGCAGGGGAGTGTGGATCCGCCCTCCTACATAGGCGCCATGCAGCTCCCAGGTGCCGGCGGCAGCTCCCAGGCCTCCCACGGCCACGGCCACCCCCGCCAACAGGAGTATATGTAAAAGCACAACCAGCCCGGGGCGCCCTGTGCCTGCGCCATCCGCCAGTGAAGAAAAACAGGCGGCAAAGCGGTTTCGGCTTCCCGCCGCGGCACTACCGCCTCCGGCAGCGTCAGTAACCTTTCCTGCCGCGGCGCGACCGTCTTTGGAAGTGGAACTTTTCCCCGTTTTGGATGCGCCCGGCAGACCGCTAAAACGGAAAAGATCACTGCGTCGGCTAATATCGAAAACCAGCAGGTAAACCACCAGGTAGTTGGCTACCTTGAGAAATTCTTCCACTGCCGCCACCCGCTCCGCGGCCACAAAAATGGAGAGAAAATAAAAAAGAGCCAGGGCAAAGACTGCCCAGTCCAGCGGCGTCTGCAGCGGAGCTTCTTCTTTTTGCCACAGCCTGACCAGCCACCAGGGGATAAAGAGGCCGAAGCTCCACAGATGGACGGGCAGCAGCTCATGGGTAAAAAAAAGGCCACGCTGGAAAGGTCCTGTAAGGATTATATAGCCCAGCACGACCAGGGCAAAGATTAGATATATATTCGGCAGGAACTCTGCCCTGCCTGCCAGAGCTTCCATCCCGGCCGGCTTTACCCTGCCGGTGCCTGCCTTCTTTTTCTTGCCCGAGGCAGGGGGGACAGCCTTCCCTTTAGCTGCTCCCTGTTTTTTCAGCTTTGTAGATGAATCTTTCCTGGCAACCAAGTTAGCGCCCCTTTACACATTATCCTCGGCGGGAACGATGGTGCGGCCGGTGAGATTGCGGTAAGCAGCGGCAGCGGAAACGTGTGCATACTGCAGCTCTGCCAGACCCTGGCGGGCAGCGGCCAGATCTGCTTCCGCCCGGATCAAATCACCCCTGGCAGCCATACCCACTTCGTAACGGACCTGCGCCACGTGAAAAGCCTGTTCTGCCATCTTCACACTCTCCTCTGCCGAGGCGGCCATCTCTTCCATGGAGAGAATATCCTGGTAGAAAAGGCGGACCTGCTTTTGAACCTCGCTCTTTGCCTTCGCTTCCTGCAGTTCTGCCAGTTCCACCTCATACTCCTGTATATCGCGGTCGAGAAAATAAAAGCGCAGCTGCAGGCGCTGGATCTGCACGTAGCGACCCAGGGCGTAAAGATCGTGGCTGGAATCCACGGCACGGCTCACCTCGGCATCCATGCTCCTGATCTCCAGGGGCTGGTAGGGAAGCTCCGTCACCAGCTGCGGACGCGAGCCCGGCGACTGGCCCATCAGGGCATTGAGTTCCACGTAGGCCTTATGCAGGTCCTGCTCCGCCTGGGACAGGGCTGATTTCTGCTGCTCCACGGCAGATGCGGCCTGCTCCATCTCGATGGAAGAGAGCATCCCGTTTCGGCGCCGCGCCTCTGCTGCTTTGTATTCCCACTCCGCGGCCTCCAGCTCCTGCCGGGCAAGATCCACTTTTTCCCCGGCAGCGAGCACTTCCACATATTTTTCCACTACCTGCGCCTCCAGGTCGTCACGGGCCGCCTCTTCCCGGCCGCTTTGCCTCTGGTAATTAAGCTCGGCCATGATTACATCCAGGTGATCCTGTTCATACTCGGGGGTCATATATACGTAGCTGTCGCGCAATTTATCCGTAGCCTTGTCCTTCTCTTCCCAGGCTTTGTCGCGTTCCAGCTCCGCCTCCCTGACACCGTGATCCATCATCATGGCCCGCTCTACCGCTTCCTGCAGGGTGAGCTGCGGCCTTTGCTCCTCTTCTTCTTCGGCCGCCGCCAAGCCGGCAGGGCTCAAAAGAGCAAAGCAGAACACCAAGACCGACACTGCACCGGTTATGCGCCAACGATTAAGCTTCACTATAGAAAGCCTCCTTTGGGGAACCCGTATCCCCGGCCAGTTTTTTTAAATTCATATCTATTTTCGAACTAAGCCTATTCTAGCACAAAAACTACTTTTTGCCTATCCCTTTCCGCTTACCTTTTCCCCGCCCTTTTTCCCTGCCCTTTTCTAATCCCCGGCTACTGCAGTTTCTCCACACCGCCGGCCCTGCCCAGCTTTGCCCAGGCCCAGACCTTCAGATCCTCTACCAGGGTGTAGACCACCGGGACCACGATAAGGGTAACCAGGGTGGAAAAGAGCAGTCCGCCGATAACCACGGTAGCCATGGGTGTCCGCAGTTCGGCGCCGCTGCCGAAGCCCAGGGCCATGGGAAACATGGCCAGGACCGTGGTAAGGGTGGTCATCATGATAGGTCGCAGCCGGACAGGTCCGGCTTCCAGCACCGCCTCGCGGCAACCGCGTCCCATTTCCCGCAGTTTATTAATGTAGTCCACCAGCACGATACCGTTATTGACCACGATACCGGCCAGCATGATCACCCCGATAAAGGCAGGCACACTTAAGGATCGACCCGTCAGGAAGAGGGCCAGGGCCACCCCCGTAAAGGTCTGAGGCAGGGCGAACATGATGATAAAAGGATGAAGCAGCGACTCGAACTGGGCCGCCATGATCATGTAGACCAGGAAGATGGCCAGCAACAATGCCAGGGCCAGGTCGTCAAAGGCATCCTCCATCATCTGAAACTCGCCCTCGTAATCGATATTATAGCCTTCGGGCAGCTGCAGCCCCCCTTCCAGTTCGGCGATAATATCTTCCATGACCTCACCCTGGGTGCGCTCCACTACCTGCGCCTCCACCGAGGCAGAACGCACCTGATTGTAGCGGTTGATGGACATGGGCGCGATCTCTTCCTCAAAGTTCATCACTTCTTTTAAAGGCACATCATAGCCATAAGGAGAATGGAGGGTAATCTCTTCCAGGGCAGCCCGGGAACGGGAATAATCGTCGGGCAACATAACCTGCACATCCAGCTCCTCTCCCCCCGTACGATAAGTGGTAGCCGTACTTCCGCCGAGCGCAGCGCGCAGGGCCCCGCCCACCTGACCGAAAGCCAGGCCGTAGTCTGCAGCCCTGTCCCTGTCCACAAAGGCCTGCAGCTCGGGACGCCCCTCTTCGAAGCTGGTCTCCACCTCCCTGGTCCCGGGGACATTACGCACCAACTCGGCCATCTCCTCGGAGATCCGTTCCAGCTCCTCCAGATCATCTCCCCGGACGGCAATCTCCACGGGAGCGCCGGTCATGCCCGCTGCTGCCATATCTCCGTAGCTGACCGAGAACTCCGCCCCGGCAATGCGGGAGGAAAGGGCCCTTATCTCTTCGCCGATCTCCTGGGCGGAACGATCCCGCTCGGCCAGGTCCTTCAGGATAATATCCAGGTCTGCCCGGTGGCTCTGGGCGCCGCTTCCTATGCCGAAATCCATCCCTCCGCCTCCGCCGATATTCATGTTTACCGATTCCACCTCGGGGATAGCATCCACTTGTTCGAACAGCCGGTCAGTCACATACTCCGTCTCCTCCAGGGCGGAACCCTGGGGCAGTTCAACCCGCACAGTAATATAGCCCTCATCGAAATCGGGGATGAATTCGGTCCCGATAAAAGGTATCAGCAGGAAGGTACCCATAAAACTGAGCACAAAGACAGCCATGATCACCAGGCGATGGCCCAGGGACCAGTGCAGCAAGCGTCTATAAACATTTTCCAGGCCCTTGTAAAGGCGCTGAAAACCCTCGGTCCAGCGGTAAAGAAAGCGCCCCTCCTCTTCTTTTCTTTCTTCTTCCCCGGCCTCTTTGCTGCTCACCCGCACCAGCAGGCGCGAAGAGAGCACCGGCACCACCGTAAGGGCCACAAACAGGGCAGCCAGCAGGGAAAAACTGACCGTAAGGGCCATGGATTCAAAGATCTGGGAGGCAAAACCGCCCATAAAGACCACCGGCAGAAAAACCACCACCGTGGTCAGCGTTGCTGCAATTATGGCTCCGGAAACCTGGTTGGCGCCATCGCCTGCCGCCTCCTGGATCCCCGCTCCTTCCTGCCTGAAGCGGTAGATATTTTCCAGCACCACGATAGAGCTGTCCACCATGATCCCGATTCCCAGGGCTAGCCCGCCCAGGGTAATAATATTCAGGGTCAACCCGTAAAAGTACATCAGCACAAAGGTGGCCACCACAGAAACGGGTATGGCGATCAGCACCACCAGGGTGCTGCGGAACCTGCGCAGGAAAAGCAGTAATACCAGGGCTGCCAGAAGAGCGCCCAGAGCACCCATTTCATAAACGGCCACGATAGATTCGTTGATAAAGTCGGCCTGGTCCATAACCTTGTGCATCCCGACATCTTCGGGAAGGGACCTCTGGATATCATCCGCGGCTCCCCAAACCCCCTGGGAAACCAAAACAGTGTTGGCGTCAGCCTGCTTGTTTATCAACAGTCCAATACTGGTCTCCCCGTTAAAACGGTTGATGCGGCTGGCATCTTGTAAACCCTCTTCTACCCTGGCCACATCCTGCAGTAAAACGGTCCCCTCCGGGCTGGAGGCCAGGACCATGTTTTCTATCTCCTCCAGGCTGGCGAACTCTCCTACAGCGCGAAGCTGGTAATCCCGTCCTCCCTCCTCCAGGGAACCTGCGGAGATATTGTAATTTTCTCTTCCCAGGGCGCCTGAGACTTCGTCCAAGGAGATACCGTAGCTCCCCAGCAGCCTTGGGTCTACGACCACTTTGACTTCCCGGTCGCGCCCGCCTATAACATCTACCGAGGCTACACCGGAGACACGCTCCAGGCGTGGCTCCACGATATCTTCGGCGATGCTCCGCAGTTCCCAATCCTCCCGGTCCCCTGACAGGGAAAGCTGCACGATAGGCATAAGAGAAGGATCGGCCTTGACGACCATGGGGTCTCCTGCACCGTCGGGGATAAAGCCCCGCACCATATCGATCTGCTCGCGCACATCTATGGTGGCCATGTCCAGATCGGTGCCGAAACCAAACTCCAATAGCACCAGGGACATCTCCGACTGGGAAATGGAACTGATATTCTCCAGGCCCTGCACCGTGGACAGAGATTCCTCCAGGGGGCGGCTGAGCATGTTCTCCACTTCTGCAGGCGCCGCACCGTCATAATCGGTTATAACCGCAGCGATAGGAAAATCGAACTCGGGAAAAAGGTCCAGGGGAAGCCTGGTAAAGGAGACCACACCCAAGAGGAGAATTACCGCCACAACCATCAAGGTGGCTATGGGGCGGCGGATAGATAGTTTAGGCAGGCTCATTCACTATTCCCCCCTACTATCTCCACTTTATCTCCATCGCTCAAGAACTGCTCTCCACGCACCACCAGCTGCTCGCCTTCTTCCAGACCGGAGGTTACCTCTACGGCGTCCTCTGTTTTCAGGCCCAGTTCCAGTGCCCGCTTCCGGGCCACGCCGTCTTCTACCACGAAAGCAAAGAATTCGTCTTCTTCCTCCACCAGGACACGCCTGGGGATCACTACGGCGTCACGGGCTTCTTGAACTACCACCAGCAGCCGCGCATGCTGACCCATGCGCACCTCTTCGACGGCTTCATCAAAATAAGCCTTCAGAGAATAGGAACGGGTCCCTTCCCGGGGAGCAAGGTCAATCTCTTCGATGGTCCCCGGGAAATCCCTATCAAGGGTGGGCACCTGGATCCGGACGCTCATTCCCTCCCGGACCATCTCCAACTGGCGCTCGGTAATATTCGCTTCCGCGTACAGGGATCCGTAATCCACCAGCCTTAACAGGGGTGTCCCGGGCGAAGCCTCATCTCCCAGGCGGGCTGTGATCGAAGAAACGGTTCCGCTGATCGGAGCCTTAATCCGTGACTTTTCGTAGGCCGTTTGGGCAGATTCCAGCCCCAGCCGGGCATCACGGAGCTGTGCTTCCAGCATTTCCAGGTCCGACTGCTGGCCGCTGCGTTCCAGCTCCAGCTGCCGCCTGGCACTCGCATATCGGTCCTCCGCCTGGCGGCTCTGGGATTCTAAAACCCGAACCTCGCTTTCCAGGGATTCTTCCTCCAGCTCCAGCTGCCGCTGGGCACTCTCAAACCGTGATTGGGCCGTCTCATATTCCGCACGGACCTGGTCATATTCTGACCTGGAGACGATATCCTGCTCGTAGAGGTTTTTTAGGCGTTGGTAGTTATTCTCAACTTCACGGTAATAAATCTCCGCTTCCCGGAGCTGTGTTCCCAGCTGCTCCTCGAGCTTTTCCCTGCCCAGCTCCCTGGTGTTGGAGAGCTGCATCTCCGCCTGCTGCAGGCTTTCGGAGGCCTGTTCTAGCTGGCTCTCCAGCTCGGCTATCTGCCTGGGAAAATTAACATCCCTGGCCGATTCCAGCTGCAGCCGGGCCTGCTCCACACTGGATTCGGCCTGCTGCACCTGGTTGGCAAGGTCCTCGTCCTCCAGTTCCACCAGGACCTGGTCTTTAACCACCGTTTCACCAACTTCAGCATCGATACTGCGGATAGTCCCGCCCACCTGCGGGACGACCGCTACGTTACCATCAGAATTCAGATCTGCGCTGAGCTCCAGGTATTCTTCCAGATCGCTTTTGCTGACCGTTTCCACTTCTACGGGGACGAGATCATTTTCCCCCTCATCTATTGCATCATCGGTATCACACCCTGTAACATTCATAAGCAGCAAGGCAATCAAGAGGCCATGTAAAAGCAGCCATTTTATTCTCAACTTTCAATCCCCCTCTGTCCCCTTTTTTCTTCATGGGCATTGAAACCCTGGAAAAATAGGCCGGCAAACTCGCCGGTAATATCCTCACCGTCAACATTTTCCTCGTTTTCAAAGAATTGATCGTGCATGAGGGTAACTATGCCGCCCAGGTAGACACGGGCGGCCAAAGAGGTATCCAGGCGGCGGAATTCGCCCCGGCGGACGCCTTCTTCGATAATCCCCTGCAGCAGTGTTACAGTCTTCCGGCGGATCTTCAGCATTTCCTCCTGCAGGATGAAGTGGGGAGCCATGCTTTCCCCCGCAAGCAAAAAGATAACCTTCAGATGCTCCTTCAAGCGGTCAAGGTGTAAATAAGCGAACTTTTTTAGTTTTTCCCGGGGAGCCAAGTCTTCTTCCAACGACTCCACCAGGTAGGAGTAATAGAGCTCCATGGCAAATTTAAGGGTTTCCCTGAAAAGGTGTTCTTTGTTTTCAAAATAGAGATAAAGAGTCCCTTTCCCCACCCCCGCCTGGACAGCGATCTCGTCCATCTTTACCTGGTGAAAAAGCTTGCCCGTAAAGATATCTACCGCTGCCCTTAAAATTCTTTCCCGCTTTTCTTCCTTTTCCGTTAACGGTATCTGCTGCTTTTCTATTTCTAATACCCCCCACCTGTTTATATCAAATTTCTGAAACTGACTGGTCAGTTCTGTAACGTTCATATTATACCCTTTGTGTTAGAGGGTTGTAAACAGTAAGTTTTATTTTTTTTCTTCACTTATCTCAACTTTCTACAACCACCGCTGCTATTGTAAAGCAAAGAAATAGGAAAATAATAGGCTTATGTACATAAAAAAAGAAGGAGAGAGTCGGTGGCATTCTCCCCTTCACAGGTTCTATGAATTAGATTACTACTTCGGTAGGCTCATCCGGCACAATTTCTGCTACTGCTTCAGCAATAGCAAATCTTTTACTGTCCACCTACTCTGGTGATATCAGCCAGGTGTTACAAATGTTTTTACCTGGGCACTACTCTGTCCAGGCTGTATATCACGTTCAGGTCTTCTTCCCCGGTCGCTTCGGCCCAGTCCCACTCTATGAGCATCTGGAACTCGCCGAAATCGCCCACGGCCCATGTGGCCGTTCCTTCATAGCCCTCGGGCGCGGCGGGAGGGCCGACCTCTACATCCATGCGGGTCACTTCCGCGGTAACGTCGCCTACCTGCTCCTCGCCGGTAGAGGTAACGCTGTACTCGAACCCGGCAGCCTCATGGATCAGCGCCTCGCGGGCACCGAACTCCTCGAACGTCCAGAAGGGCGCGAATATAGTGGATAATGCGGCATCCATGGCCTGGTCGACGAACTCGCCCGGGATCATCTCGCCCTGAAAGTCTGCCTGCAGGGGATTTCCGTCATCGTCCACCCAGATCGTGAACTCGTCTTCGTTTACGGAAAAATACAGTTGTTCCGCGTCGATCCCGTCCACGGTTTCGCTGCCCTCCCAGCGGTAGGTTACGGTAGTTGCGTTTACTTCTTCGCCGTCTTCCAGGTGGGCCCAAGTCCACTCCATCTCCTCGAAGTTATCCACAATTTCGGAAATTCCGGTGGGGTTGCGCCAATCGTCGATGTTCAAAGCGGTTTCTTCAGGTTCTTCAGGTTCTTCCGCGGGTTCCTCGTCCGGTGCTTCCTCCTCTGCTGCAGGTTCCTCCTGCGCCGCCGGGTCTTCCTCTTCTGCTGCGTCTTCAGCAGGGGCGCCGCAGCCGAGCGCTGCCATGAGTAGGAAAAAGGCCGCTAACAGGATCAGCAGCCTGCTGCTAAATTTTAACACGTTTTCCAACCTCCTTCCGTAAAAAGGGTGTGAGTCCCTTCACTAACAAGACAGTAAAGTAAAAACTGCTATCCCAGGTACTTTTCGGCCATGCCCCCGGCCACGGGCAGCATGTAGTATTCGTTCTGGTAGGCTTTTACCATGAGCACTATCCAAAGGATAAGGCCTGCGATCCAGATAATGGTGGAGATTGCTCCCAGGATGACGCTTACAAATCCCAAGGGACCCAAGAATCCAAAGATAGCCGCCAAGATCGTGAGAATTATGCTCAAGATTGTTATAGCCCCGAAGACTATTATGGACTGGATGGCGTGAAACCTTATAAAGTGGTTGTCTTTTTCTATGAGTAAAAAAATAATGCCGGTGACCCAGCCCACGAGGTAGCATAAAGCCCTGCCACGTTCGGGGTAAGCTCTGTTGAAGTTTCCTGATCCACGGCGCTTATCCCCCCCCTTTTTCTTTTTAGGTTGTTAAATTACAATTCGGACATTTGTCGACCTAAAAAATATATTTTCCCTTTTGCGGCAATTGTAACGCGAAACCTACCTACTGTCAAATTAGATTTTCTCTATTACAATTTTATATTAACCTGTAATTGAAGGACGGCTCTTTTTTTTGAATTAGCTGCATCTTTTTTAGTCCGCTGTTAACTCTTTCCACAGATGTGCGCTTCTTGTAGAGGTTTTCCCATTTGTAGCTGGAGCGGGCAACCGGCATGAACGCGGCGGTCCTGCTCCAGGGGAATCCTTATCGCTTTGCCTACTTTACAGGTGTCTTTGTTCTTACATTCGATACCGTAATGCTCCGCGGGGCAACGATACTTTAACGTTTAGGGGACGGGCTTGAGTCTTGATAGCTTTGCCGTCCACGGCCAGCACTGCGTTCCACATCCCCCGCACCAGGTAGTCGTCACGGCCAGGGCCGCGCTCTTTTTTCAGCCTCCTCATTAAGCTCTCATCCGGCATATGCTCTATCACCAGTTTCAACCGCTCCAGACCACCTAACTCTTCAATTTCTTCCTACACAAAAAGCTTTTGTTGGGTGTCTCGGGCTGCTTTCTATCAGGACTCAAAAGAACGCAAATGGCTTAAAGGAAGAAAAGGTTTACAAGTTAACTATCTGCAGGTATAATAATGGTTAACTTGTTAACTAAAGGAGTTTTAAGATGTCTGATATTAAGGATATTTGGTTATATGCCAATAATATAATCCGCTCCTCCAGGAAAATGGTCAACGAAGGATTAAACCCCTTGAGCCTCAGCAGCGCAGAAGGAAACATCCTGATGCATCTTTTCACTCAAACTCATGAAGTCAGGCAGGAAGACATCGTAGAGCAGTTGGACATCAGCAAGCCAGCTGTATCCAGGGCATTGGAATCGTTGGAGAAAAAAGGGTTTGTGACAAGAGAACGGGACTTTCTTGACCGGCGCGCCAGCTTCGTTCTACTTACCCGCTCCGCCAGGGATATCAAGCCTTATGTGGAAGAAGTGTATAATAAAGTTTACTCCCTTGCTGCCCAGGGCATCACTGAAGAAGAGATACGCCTATTTACGGATCTGTTCCGCCGTATTTCCGCAAATTTCTCCCTTGCCAGGCACAATAAGGCCCTCACAGGAGGATGGAAAAACAATGAGTGATGCGGCCGGAATATTGGTATTGATGGGATATTACCTGGTATTTCTGTTACTGCTTCCCACCTTCCTTAAAATATGGATAGGTCTGCCCCTGGAGCCGGTACGAAAAATGCAGCACGTCTTTTACAGCCTATCCATATTTTTATTACTGGAGATGTTTAGCACCTGGTACCTGGCCATTGTAGCCGCTTCGCTGCTGTTGCTGCTGGGATACCCGGCGCTCATACTCTTGGAAAAGTCTTCGTGGTACAGGAAGACTTTTGTGGACAGGACAGCAAAAGGTGGGGAACTGAGAAAACAGCTGATTTTCGTACAGATATCTTTTGCTCTTTTGATATTTATCTTTTGGGGGCTGCTGGGCTCCAACTGGCATTATATCGTTGCTGTAGCAGTTATGGGGTGGGGACTCGGCGATGCTGCTGCTGCCCTTATTGGGAAGGCTTTCGGCCGCCGACACTTTCTCCACTACCTTGTAGACGTGAAAAAAACCTATGAGGGTACAGGGGCCATGATTTTTTTTGCAGGCCTGGGCATATTCATTACCCTTATATCTTATGCCGGTGAACCCTGGTATACAAGCTTGCTTATCTCCTTTATTGTAGCGCCGGTGTGCGGCATTGTTGAACTCTTCTCCCGAAGGGGCACAGATACCCTTACCGTACCGCTCTCAGCAGCCTTTTCAATTTTGTCCGTGGTGCATATATTATCCTTTTTGGGGTGGTAACATGGAATCTCTAACGCGGGAACAGTCAGCCGCAAGGGAAAAAACTCTTTTAGCCTCCCTACTTTTAAGCATGTGGGGGCCTTTAACTACAGGAGCAGCTGTACTATTAAGCAATTCCACTACACAGCTGGCGGATTTTATCCGCCGCTCCGTGGAGCTGGTAGCTCTTTTCGTTACCTGGAATGTTTTTCGCTATCTGACGCGAAACACCCACCTCAGTCCCGAAAGAAAAGCAAAAATGGAAAAAACCGCTGGTATAAGTGTAGCCATAGCTTTATGCTGCTCTGGCACGGTCATGCTGCTACTGGCTCTTTACCGCTTCCCTACCTTTGAACCGGGGGGAAACGTATATCCCGGCCTGGTCATTGCCGTGCTGGGATTAATTACCAACAGTTGGTTCTGGAGGCGTTATTTAAGGTTTACAATCGAAAAGTACAGTACCATCATGGATGCCCAGCGCAAACTCTACCGTGCTAAAGCCTGCGTAGATACCTGCGTTATCTTCGCCCTTACTGCCGTGGCCCTCTATCCCGCCCATCCTGCCACCAGGTACATTGATATATTGGGCTCGCTCGTGCTATCTGCCTACCTGCTTTGGAGCGGGATTAAAACTGCCCAGAAAACTGCTTTGGATACAAATGCAAGCCGTGCAACTCTGGAAGACAAACAACTTGATCTTAAAAACACTGAAGAAAATTGACCATCGGCTTCTGCGCCCAGAGATTCAGCGATAGGGCGCGCGGGTATGAAGGTGCGGTCATCTTTTATAATGACTGGGGAGAATAAAAAGACCCCCTGCCCGAGGCATTTAGCCAGGGACAGAGGGCTTTTAGATTTCACGGAGCTTGGAAACTCATCACCCCAAACAGACAGGGCTTAAAAGTCCGTATAGGTATGCACGATCACGGCCCTTGCATCCAGGTCTTCCTCCGTCTCCTTATCCAGCACCTTCAGCTCGTAGTAACCGATCTCGATGGTCACCAGCAGGTCATCACGGCTTAAGGTGACCGTCTCCACTACAGCGTCCTTGGGTTCCCAGTCGGCCTCGGCACCCAGGGCTTCAGCCAGGAACCTTACCGGTATAAAGGAGGCTCCAAAAATTTCACCGACTGCAAGGGGTCGATTTCCATTGAAACAGGAGATTTGGCTTCAGCTACAGTCACTTCACCAAAGACAGCAGCTGTTCCGCCTACTTCAACTTCCACATCGCCTTCTGCTACGGTGTCAAGTGCAATTTCAAGGTCTTCAAGTACGATTTCTGCTGCATTGTCTCTATCGTCGTCAAAATCCCCTACAACATCGAACCTTGCCTGCTGTCCACCATGACGAATATCCCTAAAGTTCAGGTCTACATTTTCATCATCAAAATCGTCCATGCTTTCTTCCATCCATGCTGCCCAATCAGGAAGAGTAAGTGTAATTACGCGTCCGGGAACAATAGTTTGTGCCACATCTTCTGCTATTGTTATATCGGCAATTGCCTGTTCGGTTTTACCAGCATAGACGGTTTCGAGATCGTCAGCTGTGACAGTTATTTCGAAGTCCCCGAAAACACCAACTATGATCTCATCGGGAGTTACATCGTAGTCTCCGCCGGTTTCTGCCATAACATCGCCCTTTTTGGCCCTAGCTTCGTCATCTACAACGACATCAGCTACGAAATCAAACGATGTTCTGCTGTCAGTTGTTATATCATCTTTAAACCATATTTCTAGTTCTCTTTCGCCGTATCCAGTGATATCTATATCACCTTCGTCAAAAGTATCTTCGTCACCACGAATGAATGTAAATACCTCTTCGCCCTCGTCAAGGTCTGCTACTGTGCCATGCCTGCTCCAGACATCCCCTTTTTTTACAATTAAGTAAATATATTCCTTTATCGGCAATAAAAAAGGTGCCCTT
>CAZMLU010000023.1:0-24694 GCA_964567295.1 uncultured Desulfovibrionaceae bacterium | reverse complement strand
ACTTTGTTCGATACAATAATCCAGCACCCTTTATATTCTTGGAGTTATTTTATCATAAAATTCACGCCTAAAACACGTTAATACTGAAGAACTTATCTGCATATAATCAATAGTGAATTAAACGAGGATAATAGATTCCTGGCACCCAACCACACCGGCTGTCTTGAAAAAACTTTATTCAATTCACAAACAAAAGTTAATTTAGCATTTCCTTATTTAACAATATTTCAACACACCATGCCTGCAAGCCGACCAGAAAGATTATTTAAAATATTGTGTGATCACCGCTACTGCTTTATAATTATCTTAAAACAAGATGAATGGGTGGGAAGCGAAAATGAGCACTTTAATTGCATATACTACCAGGTACGGCTCTACTGAAAAGTGTGCCCAAAAAATTGCGGAAGGGTTAAACGGGGAAGTTGAGATGGTTAATCTGAAAGAAAAAAAGAATATCGAACTCTCACCATATAATACCGTTATTATCGGCGGGCCTATTTATATGGGGAAGATTCAAAAGGAAGTAGCGGCATTTTGCAGCGGGAATATTGACCTTCTAAAAAATAAAAAATTAGGCCTCTTTATCTGCTGCATGAAAGAAGGAGAAGACGCCGAAACCCAGCTAAAGGACTCTTTTCCCGAACAACTCTTTAATAAGGCCGTGGCAAAGGATTACTTTGGCGGAGAGTTTAATATCACAAAGATGATCTTTCTGCACCGCTTAATAGTAAAAATATTAGCAAGAGTGAACAAAGATACCTCTAATATCTTAGAAGACCACATTATCCGGTTCAGAGAAGCATTATAGGGGCAAGAAAAGGGAATAATACATTAATTCGTAAATCATAACTACTCAGCCTGGAAAATAATTTTTCAGGCTGAGTAGTTATAAAAGAAATATTATATTCTAAATACGTTCTATATTTACAGTAACCTTTCCGCCTTGTGATTAGAGGAGCAGGATCCTAAAGGCATCCCTTTAGGGTATCACCAAGCCGAACATTAAAACCACACACTGCACACCTGTATTCATAAGCCTTGAGCACTCGCTGGCGAAATAATGGGCTGCGAACCGTCTTACCTGTAAATTCGAGATCAATGCTGACCTGGGCTAAAATATCCTCCTGGATTGTATCGGGAAAGTTATATTTCAAAAGAGATCCAGCTACCTCACGTAAGAGCTCTTGATTATTATACAGGAGGCAAAAAACTTCTTCGGTAAACCCGCCAGCAGCCTGGTTTTTTGCTAGCTCCCGGTCGCTCCAATCCTTCTTTGTGTCCAAAGTTTTACTACCGCTGACTGTCCATATACCGTCATTGGCTAATTTTACAAAGGGATAATTCGGCGAGTAGGATAGCCGGAAAGGGCCAAAGTCCATCAGTAGTTTCTTTAAATCATCTTTGACATCATCATATAGCATCTCACGCGATTCGCCCCGGATCAGGCAGCCCAAGGCATATAGAATTAGCAGTGGCTTGTGAGGAGCGCGTTCGCCGCTACGTTTCCAGGTTTTGATATTTTGGATGGCTTCTTTCAGTTCTTCAGGATGCATAATTTAAAACCCATGCGAGCAATTAATTATCTGAATAAGTGTGTATATTTAAAAAGTTCTGCATTATAGATTGAACTCCTTCCCTTTGTTGAAATTTTTTTGTGCAGTTAATGCTGTATACCCACATTATTAGTTTTATTATACCGCTGAAGTATGTCCTCGGTTTTTAACTCTCCCTACAAATTACCTCTTGCTTTCTTTTTCCCCTGGTTCTGATAGCAAACTCCGGGCCTTCTTCAGGTCCTTTTTATGCACTTCCAGCTTTACGGAGGCCAGCCCGGAGGAGCTTGTAATGCCGCGGAAAATCATACCTCTTGTAGCCGCAGTCTTTATCCTGCACTTAATGCCCTGGCTTTTTAAATAGGCGAATCTCGCCTGTACCTCCTGCATGGCATGGCCGGTGGTTTCGTAGAGAAGTTTCCAGTTTTTCTTCTCATCCCATAACATAAAGATACCGGCAACAATCAAGGCGGCCAGGAGAAAATAATTCATCAGGCTCACGATTTCACCCCATTAATTGGAATGCTTCCATAAATGCTTTCATGACCATAGTAAAGCCCTGGCAGGGACCCTGCCAGGGTTGCCACAGCGTCCTGATCCTTGCTTATTAATAAGGAGCGTAGCTTCAACAGGTTAGCAAAGGGGCAACCGCCTACTCCGGGGAGTATAGTTCGGCTGCGTACGACCAGGGAACGGTGCCTGGCAACTGGTGTTTCCTCCAGAATGCGGTAGAGTGGAGGCGGACGGAGTTGACCTGTTATGTGGCAGTATTCCTCCGGCTCTGGGCAATCCTCTGGGCAGGAAAAATCGCTAAGGCTACTGTGTGGATAGCTTTTAGTCTTCAGTCATGGAAGAGCATATTCTATAGTTTATTATATTTGCTTATATAGAATAGATGCAACAACCTTATTAAAAAAATTGCTCCGGGAACAACCAGAAGGAAGTAGATAAGAAATTCCATTAACGCAACCCCTTGCTCATCTGTTCTTCAAATCACCAATGCGTTATCCCCTAAAGCAGCAAGGAATACGCAAGGATACCCCCTCTATTTAAAAACTTTTATTACAAAGCAGCGCAAGTATCTCGTCCTCTTTCTCCTCGTCAAGAACTTCGTCTTCTAATAAAACCTTTAATTTCTCGTTTTTAAGTCCTTAATTGGCCTTTACAGGCAGAAATTCATCAAGCTCATCCCGCCTTACAAGCTTCCTCTACGAAGCTCGGATTGACCCAGCAGATAATCCGTCGATACCCCATAAAAAGATGCCAGCTTCGTAAGCATTATCAGGTCAACATTCCTTATGCCGGTTTCATAGTGACTATAACGCTGGCGGCTAATACCTATATTCTCTGCAACTTCTTTCTGTATAAGTCCGCTCTCAAAGCGGAGCTCTTTTAATTTTTTGCCAACTTCCATTGTATGGCCACCTCTCGACTGCTCGTACTGCTCTTCCCATTCTCCTACTTTTTAATGTAATGGCAGACTGCTTTTTAAGCATTAATCATAATATATTGTAGGTGCAAGATTAAGTCAGTAATGGTTTTGAATAAAGTACTAGAATTGCTTGCCAGCGGCCGTGATACGCATTGTATTACATACAAATGTCTTTGTCAATGATGATAATTTAATAGGTTAATCAGTTATGAGCTCTCCTGCCGAATACAATAACCTTCCTGACAATTTCAGAACTGTCTCCCTGGCAATTCGAACCACTATCTGGTAGAAGCTCGTATAAAGATGTATAAACCGTAATATTTTTTATAAAATGCTTTACTTTTCCCAAAGTAAATTTTGTTTACTTTTTTTGTTCCTGCTACTACTTATTAATCATTATTTTTAACACTTTTATTAAGCGTTAAGTTGAGATATAATACTATCCGGAGAAGTCTAAAAAGGAGCAGGAGGAGAGGAGTAGATAGTGGTGAAAAAACGTAAAATGATTATCATCTCTTTAATTGTCATCGCCCTTGTGGTAGTTGTCGCTTCACCGTTCCTTAACGGTGCCCAACCGGGCAGGGATCCCGAACGGGTAGGCGAAGACAGGGTGGTGGTGATCAGGCTGGCAGGGACAATCCAGGAGTCAGCTGGCGGGCTCCTGGCCGCGGGTATCTCCCCCGATTTAGTTTATAACCGGCTGGAACGGGCCCGGAAAGATGCCACCATTGAGGGGGTAGTCTTAAGGATAGAAAGTCCGGGAGGCTCTATCGCGGCTTCCCAAAGTATAGCTTCCATGGTCAGGGATTTTGAGAAACCCATCGTGGTCTCCATGGCTGACATGACGGCTTCCGGAGGCTACTATATTTCCGCACCTGCCCAGGGGATTATTGCTCACCCGGGCACCATGACCGGTTCTATCGGGGTGATCAGCAATCTCATGAACCTGGAAGGCCTCTACGAAAAACTGGGAATCGAACTGGAATCTATCACTTCGGGCGAGCATAAGGGCATGTTCACCCGGGAGCTGACCGATGAGGAGAGGGAGCTCCTGCAGGATATCTCCGATGAAGCCTACCACCAGTTTATCACCGATGTGGCCGAAGGAAGAAATATGGATATCGAAGAAGTGCGCGAGCTGGCCACAGGCGAACTGTTCCTGGGAACCCAGGCCTTAGAGCTGGGCCTGGTGGACGAGTTGGGCGGGATTCAAACAGCCATCGACTACCTGGCTGAAGAAAATAATCTTGACGAGCCCGTGCGCTATGAATATCCGGAGCCGCCGTTTTTCAGCCAATTTTTTGGTTTCGGTTACAGTCTCCTGGACAGTTTGGAGCGGGCATTAGTCGACCCGGAAGTGATCATGCTGGAAAAACTGCGGGAAGGGGTTCCTCCGGATATTCGTTATCAGGTCAGATAAAATGCAGGGAGGTTGCCACATGGAGGATAAAATGGAGCAAAAAATGGAGGATAAACTTTTCGACTGGCTTTTTGGCGTAATAGAACGTCCCGTCCAGACCTTAAACGAGATTGCCCAGGAGAAGCCCATCGGCTGGGCTCTGTTGGTAGCGCTGGGGGTTTCCGCGCTGACCGTAGCTTCCAATACCTTGGGCGGTGCGGGGTATCACCGCATGGACGAGGCAATGCGCGAGTTCAATTTCTTTGTCTCGCCCGCCCTCATTATCGCTGGCAGCGTGCTTTTAGCGGCAGTATGGCTCTTTATAATAACGGGCGTGCTGCACCTTCTATCCAAATTGTTCGGTGGTAAAGGCGGTTACTGGAATTTATTTAGTGCTTACAGTTTTGCGGGATTCCCCATGATCATAAGTGTTCCCGTATCTTTTGTCGGCGCTTACCTGGGTGTTATAGGTAACCTTATCAGCGGGCTGGTCACCTTTGGCATTACTATATGGGTCCTGGTCCTGCAGGTAATCGCCTTGAGGGAGAGCCACGATCTTACAACAGGCGCCAGCATCGGTATTTACCTGATCAACTTTGCGCTTTTATTCGTCATCATTTTCGTGTTAATCATTGCCCTGTTAGCAGCAGTTCTTCTTCCCATGCGCTTGATGTTTTAACGCTTAACTACTTTACCGTGACCACGCTGCAATTCTTAGCTTCTTGAACTACGGCACTGCTTACACTTCCAAGGATTCTTTTTTTCCAACCCCCCCTGCCCCTGCTGCCGATAACAATCATATCAAGGTTGTTCTCTGCAGCAACCCTTACGATAGTTGCGGCGGGGTGTCCTTCCTCTTGCATGATGCTGCTCTTTATGTTCTTCTCCTCAAAAAAGGCGGAAGCTCTTTCTAAAATTTTCTTCCCCTCTTCCACCTGCTGTTCCTTAAGCTTTCTCATGACTTCCATGCTGTCCGTCGATGCGCCCCCCCCATAAAAGCGGCATCCATGGGAGTATGGACGTAAATGATGGCGACCTCATCAGGGTTACAGCCTTCGGCGATCTTGGAAGCTACTTCCACGGCCTTTTGGCTGTGTTCCGACCCGTCCGTGCAGACTAAAATTTTCAATGCTATCCCCCCTGCCTATTTTTTATAAACATCTGTACCGGTCCTGAAAATATTTTATTAACTTTTCTTATCCCATATTGATGTGAAGCATAACATTTTCTATTACGCGGTGCCGCCGTTATTACCGGTCCTTCCTGCTTCCCCCTCATCAGAGGGCGGTTGCTCGCCGGGTTTGGGTGCCTGGGGAAGCCGGACCGGATACTCCAGTTCCCCGGCATAACTTTCAATTTCGCCGATTACCTGCTCTTCATCGTAGATAAAGAGTATGCGGTGACCCCACAGCTTCTTTATGATTGGCTTTAAAAACTGGACTCGAACCGCGTCTCCGTAAGCATATTCGAAAGCTTCCGTTAAATCAATTTTGGTCCTGGGATATACCTTGATCTTCTGACTGCCAATGGTCTCACCTGTTTTTGCATCTACAATCTGGATGTGTTTTCGCCTGAAAAGCAGGAAAAGAACGATCGCAAGTACCAGTAGGGCCAGAATTCCCAGGAAGAACAGCAGTGCTCCCCGGCCAGGCTCATCAGGTTCCTCCACGGGTGCAGGAGCCACCTCGATCTCTTCCGGATCATCGCCGGGCTCGGGCATGGACACGGTAATATTTACAGCGTAATGGGGATTGTTTTCATCGATTTGAAATTCTGTCAAAAAGACGTCTTCTTGGAAACCCGGATCCATCAGATAGATTTGGTGAGTGCCAAAATCAACCTCTTCAAAAATGAAAGAACCGTTTCCGTCTGTGACCGTTTCCCGGGCCCCCATAACAACCCGCATTTCGGAGAGCGGGTTTCTGTCATTATCGGTGAGCCTGCCTTCAACCATACCGGCAACGGGAACTTCATCCTCGGGCACGGGTGCCGGCTCTTCGACAATTTCCTCTTCTTCCCCTATTCCGGGGACTAAGTCCATAACACTATCCTGGACCTGTTCGATATATTCCCTAATTGTTTCCATTAATTCGGCCATGGCTTCCATCAAGTTGTCAATGAAGGGATGCTCTATAAAAGGTGAGGACTCTGGCTCTGGGGCCGGTTCTGGCTCTGAGTTCTCCTGGGGAGCAGGCGGCGCTTCATTTTCGTTTACGGCAAATGCAAACCCGCCCGCTAATTGGGACAGCAGGATAAGCAACACCATCGAAACAACCACTTTGTATCTCATAATAGAAAACTCCCCTATGAAAAATTATTGCGGCCTTATTTCTTTACACTGCCGCTGTTAAACTTATTATATAATATTTCTACAATTTTCTGCATATTCCTGCTAAAAAAAAGAATATTTACCAAGCCGCCCTCTGGCTCATCTTCTTAAAAAATCCGGTAAAAGTGCACTCCAAAAAAGGTGGAGACGATGAGCAGTATCCCGTAGATTAAAAGCAGCAAGCCCAGGATCAGGGCTATAGTCAGCCCCAGAATTACCGGCTGGAATATCAGTACAATGCCGCCGATAACAAGTAAGATATTGAGAATTACAATGAAGGAATAGATACCGCTTCCCAGGTGCTTGAACGAAGAAGCGCGGCTCAGACGGCTAAGGCCGTATATAATGAACAGGAAGGCAAGGATGTAAGCAAAAACGCTTACGGCGACAACGGGCCAGAACAGGAATATAAGCCCGATAACTAGCAAAACAGTGCCGAGCCCCAGGCTTATCCGATCCCAGAAAGCGAGGGCTTCTTTGATGCGGTAATAGTTTAAGAGCAACATGAGACCGCACACTATGGCCACGATACCCAGGATAGCCGCCAGGGTAACATAGGTAGCATCGGGATTACTCAACGCTAAAATTCCACCTAGGGCAAGGATGATTCCAATCAGTAATGAAGTCCAGTTATATCTCCTTGTTCCTATCATGTGCATAATTTTACCCCACCTTTCATTTTTAAAGCAGGTCATATCCCACGGACTGCCCTGCCGCCAAAACATAAGACCACCGCGGAACACTATCCTCCCCACGGGGCCTCCTGCCGCCGGGGCACCTGTTCGCGCCTGCTTTTCAATTTTAATAGTAATATCACCGGGTGTCAAATATTGACGATTAGCTGACGCCTGCAATCTTTCCTCCCTCATATGCTCCTTGAGAAGCTTAAAAATGTTTTTCGCATGTGAACAAAGGAGTAGTGTGCTTGTTGATATATTAAGGCCGTTATGATAACATTAATCTCATAATGGATTATTGATTTGGTCGATGTTTACGGTAAACGGCTGTCTTGAACGCCGGCATCGGTAAAATATTCGCAATGGTGTCTGGCTTTTAGTGACAATACACATGTCAAGACGATTTTCCCCACGGATAAAAAAACCCATTCTTTCTGCATTAATAATTCAGTTTCCTCAAAAAAGGTTACTTAACCCCCCTTACAAAACAACAAAGGGGTTTAGGCGGTTGCTGAGCACAATTATGCTCTGGAAGGGATAGAAACTGAGATATTTATCGTGGTAGGCCTGGGGGGGGAAGTGCGCGACGTTTTTGTAGATCGCCTTATATACTGTGCAATTCGTAGAAACTTGAAAATATCCAGCCGGAGGAAACTTAAAACTTTTTTTAGAGCACTTGAACAACGCCTCCGCCCTCCCTCTTTCTGCCTTAACGTAAAAGACTTATGTGCATACCATGGAAGCCCCGGAATACGGTGTAATGGCAGAGAGCTTGGCGTCCCTGGAAGATGGAGGTGAAAGTGTAATGCTCGATGAAAGACACCGCAACTTTTTAAAGTTCCTGGGACTCGTAGCCCTGCTTTTAGGACTGTTATGGTTTTTCGGAAACATTTTATGGGTGCTGCGGCTGTCTATTATCAGCCTGCTGCTGGTTTACTTCCTGCTTCCTGCGGTGGAATTCCTGGAAAGACGGCTTCGTTTTTCTCACCCGCAGGCTTTTAGTGCAGTCTTTGTAATCTTTTTCGGTTTAATCGGCACCTTATTTGCCTTAATAGTCCCCATCGTGCACAGGGAAATAGAAAAGGTCGTCAATGATATTCCTAGCTACCTGGCGCAGTTCCAAGTTCTTTTGTTCGAAGGAACAGAGAACCTGGAATATCTTGGCATCAGTAGAGAGCATGTAGAAGATTTCCTGGCCGATTACACGGAGATCCAACCCTTGCTGGATAACATTATTATGGTGGGAAGAGTTTTTGGAGAGAGCGTGATTGATGTGGTTTTTATCCTCTTTATTGTTTTTTATCTCCTCTACGACTTCAACAAAGTGCGAAGTTTTATCATCGGGCTTGTCCCCCCTCTTCACCGCAAGAAAGCTGAAGATATTATGGAGATCGTGGATATAAATTTCGGGGGCTATATAAGGGGGACGATTATACGCTGCACCATGGTCGGTATAATAGTGGGCATATCTCTTTCCGTGATCGGTATGCCCTATGCTCTGCTGTTGGGTGTCCTGGCGGGGATTTTCGATGTAGTGCTTTACATCGGACCTTATATCGCAGCCCTTCCGGCCCTTTTGATCGCCCTCTCTCCCCATACTCCCTCCTTTATTTTGGTAGCCAGCATCTATATCTTAGTGCAAGCCCTGGAGAGCATGGTTATCTCTCCGATTCTCCTGGGCAAGACGGTTAAGCTAAAGCCCATCACCGTAATCATTGTTCTGCTGGTGGGCCAACAAGTGGGAGGATTTTTGGGGCTTTTGATCGCCGTGCCCCTGGCCGGGATCACAAAAAACCTGCTGCAATATTTTAAAGAAGAAAAACAACCCGCGGAAGCGAAGATGCAAAATCAGGCTATAGTAAGCAAAAATGGACGCTGATAGGCCGGGTAGTAAATCTATTAACAAAATAAAAGAAATATTAAAAATACTATTGACAATATAAAAAAGCCGTGTTAAAATGTTATTAATCAGGTTCCGAGAGGCTGAAAGACTGGCCGGGCCCGGGTGAAATGGAAAAGCCGGTAGTAAGGAAGGGGCGTAAGCCTGAAGCAGAGGCCGGAACTATCCAGGTAAACTGGGCAGCTGTAAGGGACTGCAGTGGAAAGGCGAAGGAAAGGGTAAAACCGGAACGGAGCCGGAAAGCGCAGGAAACCGCAGCACAGGATCCTTAAGAACCGTATCGCAGCTTGCTAGAGCTCGCCTTCAGAAGCGAGGAAAAACAGTTGCAAAGGGTCGGGGAAAAGGATACTGGCGGCAAGTTTATAAGGTTTGTTGGAACCTGGTTTTATATTTATAGGGTGCCAAGGGGACGGAGTTGTTGACAACTTTTTTCACCCTCAAGCTTTTTGAATGACTCCCCTGATTATTCCGGTCAATCTCTCCAATTGCCTGACTGAGGTGCACGTGATTGCCCATTAAGCAGTACGCATAAACTTTGTATCCGCTAACTTCTTTATACTGGTGAAAAATCTCTAGGAACCTCTGATTATCTTCTTTATCCTCAAAGATATTTTGCCGGTTTATGCCTCGCATTACTATATGACATATTCCGCTGCCGCTTTTCTTCCTGGCTTTTCTTGGCACAATAACACCCTTAATATACTATATATCAACGGGGAAATGTTGTCAATAACTCCGTCCCCCTGTCACCCCTGCCAACTAGACCCTATAGGTGCGGTGCCCGGAGAGAAAGTAGAGTTCGCGCCGCACCACTTTTTCACCGGTTAGCTCTTCCCAGGCGCAGGCGTAAGCGCAGACATGAGGCGTGTAAGTATCGAGCAAGCGGCAAAGATCCTGTTCGTTTTCTATGCGGTCGGTTTTGAAGTCTACTATTACCCAGCCTTCCTCTCCCCTGTAAGCCAGGTCGATAATTCCACTTAATAGCAGCGGCAGTTTGCGTTCTTCTTCCTTAGCCCAGCAGGCATGAAGTGGGTGATCCTCCTGGAGGTACAGGGAAAAAGGCACTTCGGTATGCAGGTCTTCACCGGTAGCTTTTATTTCACCCCACAGGGTTGTCGCCTTGAAGTTTTCCAGTTCCCGGAGAGCGGTTTCCAGGTGTTCCTGGGAAAGGTCCATCCGGAAAAGCTCTGCTTCGATGAAGCTCTCCAGTGCCCCTTCGTTATTAAGCAGTGCTTCCAGTGCCCGGTGCATCAAGATACCCCAAGTTGCTCCTGCTCCTGGTGCCGGTGCCGGTGCCGGTGCCGATTCTGATGCCGATGCCGATGCTTTTTCTTCGAATCCTGCTGTTTCTTCGACGTCTACTGCTTCTGCTTTTGCTTTTATTTCCTCTTCTGCTTCCCGGACCTTTCCTTCAATACTCAGTTCCGCTCCCGGCACCGAAACCTTCATCTCTGCAGGGTAAGCCTTGCTCCAGCCCCTAGCTGCCACCACCGTTCTCCACTCCTCCAGACTTTCCCGGAAGGAATGCAGCTCCTCAAGGGAGAGTGCGTTTCCCGCCGCTTTTTCTCCCGGTAGCGTTACCGCAGAGATCTCCCCTGGTACAGGCCACTCCTCCAACATCTCCGGGGAAGCGTTCTCCAGCAGTTCCCGCCAGGGGTTTTTCTTCATTCTCTCATCTTTGCCGCTGGTGCTTATGAAGAGCAAGTTGCGGGCCCGGGTAGCCGCCACGTAAAGAAGCCTTATCTCTTCAGCCAACTGGAACTTGTGCTCTTCATCGGCATACTTATCCCACCCTGGGGGGTGGGCGATTTTTTCCTTAACATAAGCATTTTTCTGTCTGGAAAAGGAGAAATGACCCTGGGGGATCTCTGTAGTGCGCATTATATGGCTCTCCATATGCTCAGGAGTGAGATCGACCCTCTTAAAAGGGTGGGCCAGAATAACCACCGGGGCTTCCAACCCTTTGGCCTTGTGCAAGTTCATCAGCCGCACGGCGCCTTTGCCCGTCACCGCCAGGTCCAGTTCCTCTTCCACTCCTGATTCCACCAGGGTTTCAAGCTGCTCCACCATGAATCGAAAAGAATCTCCGAAGGAGCTGTTCCCAGGCCGCACGTATTCCATTGCCTGGTAGAAATAACTGCAGCTTCGCTCTCCCAGGGGTTGGGCCAGGGTATAGGGTACAAGGCCCAGGTCGTCTACTATCTTTTTCAGGACTACTGCAGGCGGGTAAGCCCTTTTCCAGTGCAGGTACTCGGCCAGTCGAGAAAAGGCTTCACTAAAAAGCCGCTCTAATTGATCTTCATCGGCGTTTACGGGGTTCCCCTTTCCATAAGCAAAAGGAGAAAGAACGCCGCCCCTCTCTTTGTAAAAGTAGAGCTGACGATCACTGAAACCGAAAAAGAGCCCCTTAAGCACCGCCACCAGCATAACCCAGTTATCCGGATCTTCCAGGTACTTGAAAAGCTTGAGCAGCTCTTTCAGCTCCGGGCTTTCGGAAAGGGAACTGCCGCCGGTCATGCTCACCGGTATTCTTTGTTCATCCAGGGCCCGGGCGTAAATATCCATATTCTCCTTGTAGCGAAGTATGATTAAAAAATCATCGGGGCGGGGAATTTCATCGAGACCGGCGTGTCTTTCTTCGGATGTACGTGCCAGGCGTATACCCCCCTGCAGGGCACTACTTATAACGGCAGCCACCTGCCGTGCATCCTCCCGGGCCACCTCTTCCTTGTTCCCGAAGGCTGCATCCACCGGCAGAAGCTTCACCCCGCAGTGGGTCTCTCCTGTTTTTGTGCGCCAGGCATCAATGGGGCTGAATAGAGCCTGATACCGGCTCTCTTGGGGAGCGAGCAGCTTTTCAAAAACCTCGTTGGCATATCCTTCCAAAGGCTTTAGACAGCGGAAATTGGTTGTGAGATTCAGCACTTCTCCGTCACTCATTTCGATGACCTTTTTAACCAGGTTATAGGTTTCAATATCCGCTCGCCGAAAGCGGTAAATGGACTGCTTGGGATCACCAACCACGAAGAGGGAACCGGGTCGGGGGGAAAGCTTCTGCCAGTTCTTTTCTTTCAAGTCGGCACCTGTAAGGCAGAACATCATTTCCGACTGAAGGGGATCGGTATCCTGAAATTCGTCCACAAGCAGGCAGCGGTATTTCTCCTGGAAGTAGCTTCTTGCCCCGGGGGAATCACGCAGCATGCGGGAAGCTCTCATTAATAGATCGTTAAAACAAAGCCGGGAATGCCTCTTTTTAAAATCAGCCAAAAATTCCCGGGAAGGAAGCATGAAGGAAACGATATGGGAATAGCAGTGCTCCCGCCACTGCTGCAGCAGTGGCACAACATATGCCTGCCCGAAATACTCCAGGGAAGCTTTGTACTCTTTAGCCTTATCTTTGCTGAGCCACAGCTTTAGAATAATGTTTTTGGGCTTCTCCAGCTCGGAGAGGATGTTGACCGCGTTAACGGGGTCCTTCAGGTTCAAATAGTTGAGTTTGCGCCCGGCGCTTAGGATCTGCTTTTGCAGATCATCATACCTGTTTTCATGGGGCGGATAGGGTATAAAGGTACGGGCCTCCTCCACAAGTTGGCGCAGCTCGCCCAGTGCCTGGGAAAAGTCGGGAAGCGGGACCTGTTTTGAAGGAACCTCCACCTCGGGGTAATTGGCAAACCTTTGAAAGAGTTCTTTCAGGTCATCAGGGGCCACGCCTATTTTATCCACTTCATCCCAAAGCCCGGGGTAATGAGACCTGACCCAGAGCAAGTACTCCTGCCAGGAACGGTCTAATAAGGCACGGTTCTGCACTTCGTCCAGCTCTTCAAAATTGGGGTCTACTCCTGCTTCTACGGGCCTTTCCCGCAGCAGCCTGGCACAGAAGGAGTGGATGGTGCCCACGAAACAGCGGTCCAGGTTCATCAGCGCTTCACCCAGTATCTGCCGGGTCTGCGGGTTCGGGTTGGAACGGTAAGCCTTCTCCAGGCGCTCCTGAAATTTTTCCCGGAGTTCGGCGGCGGCTTTGCGGGTAAAGGTGATGGCAGCTATCTCCTCTACCCGGTATATACCACCCGTGACCAGGTTAGTCATACGTTTTACCAGGCTGGTGGTTTTCCCCGATCCGGCACCTGCTTCTACCAGAAAATTGGTCTGAAGTTCCCGTTCAATTTTTGTGCGGGCATGTTGATCCCTGAGTTGCATAGGTTTTACCTCTCTTTTGAAAAAGAAGATTATTAAGGGCAATATTAACGAACATAATCGCCACCACCGCAGTAACAACAGCCACAGCAGCAATAGCCGATCCTTAACCAAAAGTATCTCATTCCATTTGCCGCACTCTATAGAAAGAATCCAGCGGTTCCCCGGCGCCATTCTGCGCTTTTTTCTGCATTGCCTCGCCGAAGATATCCGGCTCGCAGATATCAGTATAATCGCAAAAACTGCAATCTTCGTCGGGTCGCGGGGTCACGGTCATAGCCCCCCGGTTGAATACTTCGGTAAGTGTATCCAATATCTCCAGCAGCGGCTCCCGGCATTCGCGGTAAGAACGCATCAGGCGCTGCCCCTCACCTTTCAGCGTGGGAAACAAGTAACCGCATTGGCTTATCTGCGGCGGGGGGCCTGCTCCATCTTCGGCAGTTAAAATTTTCTCCAGGGCCAGCCCGTAAAGAGCATGCTGCAGCTGGCGGCCTCCCCGAAATTTGTCGCCGGGCCCAAAGGCGTAGGTGCTTCCGGTCTTGTAGTCCAGCACCGCATAACTGCCGTCTTCCTGCAGGCGATCTACCCGGTCTATTTTGCCTCTAATCCGCAGATTGCGACCGGATGGAAGCTCTATCTCTACCGGGGGTATCACTCCCATTTTTCCCGGTCCCGTCCTGCTTTTTCCCAGGCCAAAAACAAGCTCCAGGTAGACGGGGGTGCTCCAAGGGGCGTTATCTGCTTCAGAACTCAGAAATAAACGGCAGGATTTCAGGATCTCCCTGTATTCGTGCCGGTAAACCGCACGGTGAGGCGGCGGAATTGCTTCTTTTATCTCTTCTATCCGCCGCGAAACGATAGACTCCAGGAGCTCCAAGTGCTTGTGGTAGGAGGGGAGCTCTCTCCGATCCAAAAGTTCCAGGTAGAAATCCTCGAAGATGCGATGCAAGAGGGTGCCACGGCTCATGGCATCCAACCACTTATCGGGATGATATTCCAGATCTTCCGGAGGAGATATACCGAGGACATAATTGAGGAAGTAGCGGTAAGGGCACTGTGCCAACTCTTCCAAAGAACTGGCTGAAAAGAATCTTTCATCCGTCCACCAGGGCTCCCCGGGGAAAATAGCACCGTCAAATTCAGTGAGATGGTGGCTATATCTATGCTCCCGGGCCCAAACTCCTCGCCGGAGATAGGGGTAGCACCGCCAAACCAGATCATCAAGATTACGCACCGGGCCCTGCCGAACAATCCGTTCCAGCCACCATTCCGCATCCCCCAAAGCCTCTTCCGTAGCAAAAGGGACAAAACCTTTGGCAGGACCCAATCTCTCCTGGAATGTGCTGTAGTCAGCAGTCGGTTCACCGGAAAGCAGGCGGTAGACCTGCAGCAACAGGGGCGAAGGAGACTCTTCCCTGTTTTCGGCGGTATCAAAGGAAGAAAAGCTGAAGGTGAGCCGGTAACTGTCACTTCCGCGGGCGGCTAAAAGCTGTACCATCTCAAAGAGGTTTTCGACGGGGCGAAAACGGTGCTTGTGCAGGTCTCTCCCCAGTTCCTCCCTCTCCAGGTCCAGCAGGATGGGATCTTCCTTGGCCTGGCCTGGAAACTTTCGTGCTTCCAGACCCACCAGGAAAACCCGGCGGCGAGGATTCCAGATGCCGCCGCGGTAGCTATCCACATGTAAACTGCCCGGTTCTGGCAGCGATGCCCCAAACTGCAGGGAAGCCACCACATCTTCCAACCATGTCACCGCTTCTTCCAACCCCGTTTTCTCCAGAGGCGCTTCCGCCACCAGGCTTAAAATCTCCAGGAGGGCCCGGTAGGCCTGGGAGTCTCCTTCCCCGACCAGGCGGCTTCGATTTTCTATTATATCCGCCAGCCCCCGGGCAAGGGATGAAGGGTCGATGAGGCCGTCTCCGTCGGGGACTGGAACTGCCTCCAGCAACTCCTTGAGAAGATTATGTAAGCCTATCGGAGTCGGGGGCTTTCCGCCAGGCACCCGACTTTCGTGCTCCTTTGGCTCAAATGTCCCCTCCTCTGCCTCAATCACTGCTGCTCCTGTATCTACCGCCTCTGCCGCAGCCTGCTCGATCCAGCTTTCATACCGCTCTCTACCCCAACCGATGCCCGCTGAGCGCAGCTTCCGGGCCAGAGCTATTTTCGAAGGTCCCCCCTCCTGCCGGTCTGCCTTAAAAGAGTTGCCCGCGATAAGACGGTGCAGCAGGGAGACCTGGAAATCGGACTTGATCCATTCCGCCAGGGCAAAAAAGAGCTCTCCCGGGCTAAAGTTTCCTGGGGCCGCACCCTCTCCAAAGGTAACTGGTATCCCCCATCGCTGGGCTTCTTCATAGAAAAGCTGACCATAAGGTTCCCGGGAGGTATAATAGACCGCTACTTCCTCCAGGTTCACCTTTTCTCTCCGGATCTGCCGCAGCACTTCCCGCACTTCGGAGCTTTCCCCGTAGGCATGGAAAAATGTAAGTTGGGGCAGCCCTTCTTCTGGATTAGAATTCTCGGAGCGGGAGATTCGATAAAGGCTGCTGAGATGAGAACGGGGACGGGGACCTTCTTGGTCTGCCGGGAAGTGCTCGAATAAATAATCGCCGGGTGCTTTTAGGCCATCTACTTCTGCCATGGGCAGGGATATCCAGGTGTGATCCTGCAGCAACCTGGACAAGAACTCCCTTTCCAGGGGAGTTATCGGCAGGTTGGTAGGGAGGAGAAACACCGCAGGCCTAATAAAACGTTCATGGTAGCTGTCCAGGCCCTTCCGCAGGAGATCAGCCCGGTCTACCAGTGCTTTTCCCAGCAGGCTTTCCTGGTAAGCTGCGAAAGTCTCCCGGAGATCTTCCCCTTTGGCAGTGCTGACCATTTTTTCCGGGGGCACCTCCCGCGGAACATAACCGGACTCTTTTAATTCCTGGACCGCTGCCCTGACAGCAGCGGCAATACCCGGGGTTATCTCCAGGGCATTAAAATAAGTAAGAGCACCGCGCCCGGACAGTTTCTGCATCACTTCATACATGACCCGGTCAGCCACCACGTTCGGAGCCAAAAAAAGCCCTTCCCGGTAAAGGCCGGGAGCCATCCTCTCCTCAACCATGCTTGTCACCGTGTTAACGTGCAGGTTCAAGGCCCCATAACCGGCGAGACCATAACTACGCCATAAGGCGTGTCCCGCCGAAAATGAAGGCACCACCAGTACCTTGGGCTCCATGGGATACTTTTTGCAGATCTCAGCCAGGCTCTCTAACAACAGCTTCGACATTGGTATCTTTACTCTCCTCCGCTCTTTCCGCAAAATTATCTTTACCGCGCCATAACCAACAGACGACCACCCGTCATGAGCAGCCGTCAAATCTTTTTCCGCCGAAGTATAATATTACATGTATTGCATCTGTTACTCTAGAGGCAAAAGAAAGCTTAGCCTTCCCTCTCTACCAGGTAATTCACAAGATCCGCCCTGGTTATAATACCAGTCAGTTTTCCATCTTCGTCCACTACCGGAATACGGTTAACGTCTTTCTTTTTCATTAACCGGGGCACCTCGATGATATAAACACTTTCTTTGACTGTGACCGGTCTGGCAGTCATCACTTTTTCCACTTTTACATTAGGCAGGTTCTCGAAACCTCTTCGAAAATCATTCATATCAGTAACTTCCATATGCGGTGAAACCCAGCCTGAAGTTCCAATCAGGGGGATCACGTGGACACTGCTAGCATAATCAACGATATCTTTTTCTGTAATGATACCCACCACTTTTTTCTCTGCATCTACTACTGGCAGCCCGCTTACCTTGTTCTCCGCCAGTAGATTAATCGCTTCCTCCAGGGACGCTTCGGGACTGATGCTTATCACGGGGGCCTTCATGATAGTGGACGCTTCATAAGACATTAGATCATCCTCCTTTTTATGTAACTATTCACTTTAAAATTATAAATAACCTCATTAATTTAAATTCGCTATGGTTGGTGTTTTTCCTGCTGACAAACATAATATGCCACCTTAAAAGCAGTTTTTTTCTGCATTGGGTAAGTTTGGTCTCAGGTAAGATCCTTTAGCCAGTGGTTAAGTATATGTTTCAACAAAATGGCCAATAAAGCTCCCGTAATAGCAAATATTGCTCCAGCAGAAAGATTATCTGCCACCGGCGTTATTGATAACCCCAACGCGACCCCCGCAGCAAGCGGATGTTCAGTATCGGTTGTGACCATCAAGAAGGCAGCTATCCCTATAGCAACACCACCACTAACAATTACTGGGGAAAGATAAAAGCAAAAAACACCGACCAACACACAAATTATATAAGAACCAATAACGTTTCTATCACTGGATGTCCTGATATTGGGCAAAGCAAAAACAGTAAAAAAAGTTGACCCAACACCCGCCAGGACGATAAGAAAGACCAGCTCAAAAAATACATATAGAAAAAAACAGTGACTATACCTGCTATGGCACTCTGCCAAACGTAGTTAAGCCATTTTTTCTTGAAATTTCTGCTCAGTAAATACATTTTTTGGGTGCATATAGCCTTTCCGTTAATTTTTATCCTCTCTGAGGATTTATGCTTTCCATGCTTTCAATTTGCCCGAGGCATAATTTATGTAGTTAACAATAACATGGTAATATTCTACGAAAAATATTGACAATCCTTCTTAAGTCATAGAAGAACACAAAATACCTTCAAAATGCTTAATGGAGGTTACAGAACTTTATGCGGAGGGTTGACCTGGTTAAAATCCCAGACCTGGATACTTTTAATGGGGCTATCTTCCGAGTCACTTTCGAAGTAAAACACATATTTTCCGTGCACGAATATTATCTTATATTCCAGGTTATAGGGGCCCGGCTCCTGGACAACTTCAAAGTTTTTACCTGTTTCTCTCTCCAAATAGTTTTTTACCTCTTCGAAGCTGGAACCTATCTGAATATCACCGAAAGAATCCAGGTTAAACATTACTATATGATGCCCCCCGGCGCGGAGCTCTTTTTGGGGGGAAATATTATTGCCTCCAACTCCTATAAGTTCCGTGGCATCATGCCAGATGAAAAATTCTCCCGAATACCAGTGTTCTTCGTCAGGAGGTCCCAGTATTTCTTCAACTTCTTCCAGGGTCATGCCGATTACACCTAAGAGTCCACAGCTTGCCAGACGGTCTTCGAGGGAAAGTTCTTCTTCAACTAGTTCTTCCTGTTCGGAAACGTCTGCTTTCAGGCATTCCCCGCCCGATCCAATGCAGCTTACGGCAAACATCAACGACAAACACAAAGCAAAGATGTTTATAATTATTTTCATTTATGGACCCCCTCTCATGGACGGCATTATTACACGATAATGAACATGCTGATTAAATTTATTGAATTATCACAATTGTATAATATTTATCTATGGGGGTCAATAAAGAATGGCCCACCAAAGCCAAAAAATTGTGAGCCATTTCTCATAAAGATGATAGAGAGCATCAATTTATCTTCTGTTTTTGTTAGGCACTGGCCTTTTCCGTAACAGCTTCCTCTTTGATATCAGCCGTATCACCGAGTAAGGACATATCGAACCTCCTCAGGAGCTGCGCGTTGAAGGCTACTATTATAGTGCTGGCCGACATTACTATGGCTCCCACGGCCATGGGGAGGATGAAGCCTATTGAGGCCAAAACCCCGGCAGCCAGGGGAATTGCCACAACATTATAACCTGCAGCCCAACCCAGATTCTGCAGCATTTTTCCGTATGTGGCCTGTGATAGATTTATAAGACGAACCACGTCGCGGGGGTCATTTCTTACCAGGATGATTCCCGCTGACTCCACAGCAACGTCCGTTCCGGCACCGATAGCCAACCCCACATCCGCCAGGGCCAGGGCCGGGGCATCGTTTACACCGTCCCCTACCATGGCCACCCGGTAGCCTTCTTTTTGCAACTTCTCAATTTTTTCAGCCTTGTACTGGGGGAGGACCTCAGCAAAATGCTGATCGATACCCAATTCTTGGGAGACTCTTTTTGCTACGGCTTCGCTGTCTCCCGTCAGCATGACCACTTTGATATTTTTATTTTTTAAGGCAGTGACCGCTTCCCTGGATTCCTCCCGTATCACGTCAGCCATGGTTAAAAAGCCTGCCACGCTGCCCTCTGCAACGACATAGAGGATGCTTTTTCCTTCCTGATCCGCCTGTTGGGCCTTTTCGTCCAGGCTTCCCGGCACAGAGAGCTCCAGGTAACTCAATAGGTTAGGGCCGCCGACATAAATATGCTCTCCTTGGATTTGAGCATGGACGCCCCTGCCGAAAAGTGCTTCAAAAGTAGAGGCCTCCGTATAATCCAGCTCCCTTTCTTTTGCCTTTTGCAATACCCCACGGGCAATCATATGTTCTGAATCGGCTTCAGCTGCCGCAGCATAGCGCAGCAAAACATTTTCATTAACGCCTTCAACGGGATAGATGGCTTCAACAACCTGTTCTCCCCTGGTTAACGTCCCCGTTTTATCAAAGACCACACAATCTATCTTGCGAGCATCCTCAAGGGCCAGGCGGTCTTTTACCAACAGGCCGTTCCTGGCTGAAAGGGTAGTAGAGATACCTATAACCAGAGGAATTGCCAGACCCAGAGCGTGAGGGCAGGCAATAATGAGCACCGTCACCACTCGCTCCAAGATAAAGGTCGAACCAACCTGGGTAGTTGCGCTCCAGGCAAGCGCTGTCACTACAGCAGCACCCAAAGCCACCAGGACAAGCCAAAATGCGGCGCGGTCAGCCAGGGCCTGGGAACGGGTGGTGGAAGATTGGGCTTGTTCCAACAGATCCATAATCCCCGCCAGGGCAGTTTCTTTACCGGTCTTTTCCACCCGGACCCTTAAGGACCCCTCCTCGTTTACTGTGCCGGCGATTACAGGGTCCTTCTCCCCCTTGTAAGCAGGCCTGGATTCCCCTGTTATCATAGACTCGTTGACAGTGGATTCTCCTTGCTCTACAGTGCCATCCGAGGGCACCTTTTCCCCGGGGCGGATAAGGATCAGGTCCCCTGGAACCAGTTCCTTTATGGGCACCTCTTCCACCTCTCCGTCCACCAGGCGATGCGCCTTGTCGGGAAGCAGCTTTACCAGTTCCTGCAGGGCACCACTGGCCCCCAGAATAGCTCGCATCTCCAGCCAGTGTCCCAGAAGCATTATGGTCACCAGGGTGGCAAGCTCCCAGTAAAGCTCTTCCCCGGGAATACCCAGGGTAACCATAACGCTATAAATAAATGCTACAGAAATAGCCAGGCTGATCAGGGTCATCATCCCCGGCTTTTTAGCTTTAAGCTCGTCCACTCCCCCTTTAATAAACACCAGCCCGCCATAAAAGAAAATGACCACGCCTAATATGAAAGGAATACGCTCCGAGCCGTAAAAGTGCGGGGGCATAAAATTGAACCACACCTGTATATGGTGACTGTATATTAAAACAGGGATGGTTAAAATAAGCGCAACCCAAAAGCGACGGCGGAACATTTCCGGGGAATGGGCCCCGTGGCCGCCGTGCCCGTCATGGTTTCCATGATCTCCATTGTTTCCATGGCTGTTTTGCCCTGTTTGTTCCGTATGGGCAGCATGCCCTTCCCCGTTTTTCATCTTTTTACTAATGTTATCTCCCTCCTAAAAGGATAAAATGGCATCTGCGTCCAAAGCCAGGTCGTTCAAGGTAGCCGCTCCTACAATTTCAGCCTCTTCTATTAAATTTTTCGAACCTAATTCTCCGCCAAAAAGCTGCATGCTCTGTTCACAGGCCATGATCTTGACACCTTTATCTTTAGAATCTTTGATAACTTCCATCAAAGAAGGGAAGTTTCCCAGCTTGATCTTATCTGCTTCTCCCTTAATTAGAACCTTAAGTCCCAAGCCTAAAAAATAGACTGTAGGCTCTATATCCATAGCCAGCGCAGTTTGAGCCAGGATAAGGGGTGAATATAGTCTTTCCGGGGTATCCGTCCCGCTGGTCTGCACGTAAAGGATATTCTTTTTAGCCATTTGGTTATTCCTCCTCGTTCTTTTGGATTAGGAAATGGAGCTCGTCTTCCTCTTTCCAAGACTTAAGCAGGGTGTGCCCGGCACGCTTGGCCCACCTGGGAATATCTTCCTGGGCAGCCCTGTCATCGGCAATAACTTCCATAACAGTTCTCGGTGAAAGCCTGTCGATAGTTTCACGGGCATTCATCACCGGAGCAGGGCAGTACAACCCTACACAGTCCAGAACATGGTTCTTCTTTTCCTCTTTTTCCTCTGCCAATATTCCACCCCCTTTCAGGCCACATCTGCGGTGCCGTTAAAGACAAAAAAGCACAAGCATTATTCCCGTACCTGCCTCCAATTAAATGTATTTTTTGTCAATGAGCTGAGTTGTTACCCCTTTTTCTATTTTTTTGCAGAAAGAGTTTTCCCGCAGTGGGGACAAACAGCAGCCGCCCCCATAAGCTTCTGATTACAGGACGGACAGGTCACCAGCACAACCCTGCACAACGAGTCAATTTCTTCCGGAACTGGGCAAGTAGGTTCATCGCAAAAGGGGCACTCGCAGCCTTCCTTCTCTTTCTTTTCAAGATTTTCGTGGTGTGGCATTATTTTAAACACCTCTCTTTAATTAGAATACCAAAAACAGCTTGATAAAGCCCGCCTATTCGTTCTTTTCGTTTTTCTGCAGGTAGTCATTTATAGCATTGTGGAGGGCGTCGGCTCCCAGGTTAGAACAGTGCAGCTTATTCTTGGGCAGGCTATCCAATTCTTCAGCCACGTCTTTATTGGTAATCTTAAGGGCCTCCTCTACGGTTTTGCCCGTGGCCATTTCCGAAACCATGCTGGAAACAGCTATAGCCGCCCCGCATCCGAATGTCAAAAACTTCACATCTTCCAGGACATTATCCTTTACCTTGATGGTAAACTTCATCATATCACCACAAACAGGATTACCAACTTCTCCAACCCCGTCGGCATCTGGTATTTCTCCCACGTTACGCGGATTGGAAAAATGGTCCATCACCTTTTCACTGTACTGTGCCATTATCTTCAGGAACCCTCCTTTAAGAATTTTTGGTACAGGGGAGACATCTTCCTTAACTTTTCCGCGGTCTCCTCCAGGCGCTCTACTATATAAGATACATCCCCTTCGCTGTTTTCCAGGCCCAGGGTAAAAAGAAGCGACCCCTGCGCCAGCTCCGGGCTTAAACCGATGGCAGTTAATACATGGGAAGCTTTTAGGACCTGGGAAGTACATGTAGAGCCGCTGGAGACATAGATGCCGCCATTGTTAAGATACATCAGGAGCGCCTCCCCCTCTACGAATTCAACGGAGATGTGCAAGTTATGGGGCAGCCGTCTTTCAGGGTGCCCGTTTAGATGCAGGTGTGTAATACGCGAAAATAGCTGCTCTTTGAGGGTGTTTCTTAATGCCCTAAGACTTTTCGCCCGCTGTTCCATCATTTCCCGGGCCAACAGGGCGGCTTCCCCCAGTCCTACGATAGCAGGAACATTTTCGCTTCCTGCCCTGCGTCCTTTTTCCTGGATACCTCCCTCGAGCAGAGGCAAAATTCGTGTGCCCTGCCTGATAAAAAGAGCGCCGCTTCCTTTTGGCCCATAGAATTGATCTCCGGCCAGTGATAGGAGATCGACCTTTGACTTTTCCACATCCAGGGGCATATAACCGGCTGCCGCTGTAGCATCGGTATGAAATACAACCCCGTTTTCTTTGGCAATTTCAGCCAGCTCCTCAACGGGTTGGACAGTGCCTATCTCCGGATTTGCAGTCATAATAGAGACAAGGATAGTATCAGGGGATAGGGCCTCCCGCAGCTGTTCCGGGTCGATAAGTCCATAATGGTCAACGGGAAGGTAAGTAACACTGCAACCTTTCTTTTCCATGGTTCTCAGGGGATTTAAGACAGAAAAATGTTCTATGGCGGAGGTTATAATATGTCGCCCCTTTTTCTTATATGCTGCAGCGATCCCCTTGAGGGCCATATTATTAGATTCCGATGCACATGAGGTAAAGGTTATCTCCTCGGGGCCGGAACCAATGAGACCGGCAACTTTCTCCCTGGCCTCATCCAGGGCGTGCCCCGGTTTCTCTCCCAGTTCATGACCGCTGGAAGGGTTGCCGTAATGATCTTTTAAATAAGGCATCATAACTTCCAGGACACGAGGATCAACGGGGGTAGCCGCTCCATGATCCAGGTTTATCGCTTTCATCTCTCTTTAACCTCCTAAAATATGACATTTAACCCAAAAAAGCGGAAATCACCCTTATTTCCGCACCTCATTCTTGTAGATCCCGAAAAAAGAAAGTAGGCTTGCTATAATGACATTTACTAAAAATATTGACTGCGATTGCAAAGATTTGCCGTCAAGAATGGAACCAATAAGACCACTCAACTATGGTGAGTTACTTTGAACAGTTTTTGGAATACTTCAATGTTAGCATAATTCGGAACATTGTGTCAAGAAAAAATACACCTGTTCGCCACAGACAATCCTTAAAATAATATCAAAAATTTGGACAATCAATAAAATACGTTTACCCCTTCCCAAACGATTATACCAACCGTTCTATAAAAAGTGCCACTTCAAAATCCTAATCCATGCCGTGCCAGCGGTTAAATAAGTTGTGCTCAATGCAAAACTGATCCAGGACTTTTCCTACCGTCTGGTTGATCATATCTTCCAGTGTTTCGGGGTGGTTATAATACGCAGGCATCGGCGGTAACAGCACTCCACCCGCTTCAGCCACTCTGGACATGAGCCTCAAATGACCCAGGTGCAAAGGTGTCTCCCTGACCACCATGACCAGCTTCCTTTTCTCCTTCAGGGTAACATCCGCCGCCCTGATGAGCAGATTGTTGTTAAAGGAGTTGGCTACAGCAGAGAGACTCTTAATGGAGCAGGGAGCAATGATCATGCCCTGGGTTTCAAACGAACCGCTGGAGATAGAAGCACCCACGTTGCATATATGGTGGACTTTTGTGGCCAAAGCCTCTACCCTGTTAACTTTGTATTCGGTTTCCAGCTCAATGTTCTTCTTGCCGGCGTCTGAGATAACCAGGTGGGTCTCCACTTCTAATTCTTGCAGAACCTCCATAATTCTTATCCCGTATATAACTCCCGTCGCTCCCGAAATGCCTACTACGAGTCTCACTGGCAACTCCTCCAATGTATTTTTGAATAACACCCGTAAGCTTTAATTTATAA
>CAZMLU010000022.1:0-25436 GCA_964567295.1 uncultured Desulfovibrionaceae bacterium | reverse complement strand
TTGGGTGTTGTGCTATATGAAATGGTGACTGGTACAGTTCCCTTTTCCGGTGAAAGTCCTATCTCTGTTGCGTTAAAACATCTACAGGAAGATTTTGTTCCCCCCCGGGAAATTGTACCGGACATACCTGGTGAGACGGAAATGCTTATCTTCAGATCGATGCATAAAGAGCCCCATTCACGCTATGCTAGTGCCTTGGACTTTAGAAATGATTTAGATGAGTGGCTATCAGGGCAGGAAAAAAATAGTACGGGTGGTAGTTCTCTTCTGAAACGGTTGCATTCTTACGGATTACAAAGTACGCGAAAAGATAGCGATCACAATAACTATTTTCAAGATAAATATCTGCATGAGGATGATGTAGATGATAATGAGAGCGAGACCGAGGACGAAGAGGTGGAGGATAATATTTTGCCCTGGAAAAAGGTTATTATTTACGGCATTGTTCTAGGAATTGTTGTCCTGTTGCTTTTTAATGGCTACCAATTTTTACGCAGTTCGCTTGTTGTCCCTGAAATAGAAGTACCTGAGCTTGTTGGAATGAGCCTTGATGATGCCGAACGAGAACTTACTACTTTAGGCCTTAAATTTTCTATTGTAGAAGAGTTTCATAGTGATACTGTTCCAGAAGGTCATGTTATTTCTCAAGAACCTCCTGCCCAACGAAGTGTAAAGCAGGACAGGGTTATTGAATTAGTTTTAAGCAAGGGGGCAGTAGAGATAGAAGTTCCGGACCTGGTAGGAAAATCGGAATTAGAGTCCAGGCTGCTCCTTGATGATGCAGATCTCGAAATGGAGGTTTCTTACGAATATAGTGAAAGCATCGATAGGGGGTATGTCATCAGGCAGGACCCCAGCACGGATTTCAGTCTGGCCGAAGGAGATACCGTTCATCTGGTAATAAGCGAAGGGAAAAGGCCTTTTTCTTTAGGTGATTTTCGAGGATGGTCTCTTGAGGATGCGAAAGAATGGATAGATAATAATGGGTTGGTTTTACGTCATACCGAGGAAGAGTATTCTGAGGAACACGAAGAAGGACATATTGTGTCCCAAAAGCCTGCAGCTGGAGAAGAAGTACAGACCGGGGATTCTGTCGAACTTATAGTTAGCAAGGGCGTAGAGCCTGTAACTTATGATACTTATGAACAGAGTATTATTCCCGAGGTTCCAGAGGGGAGTATCATAAAAGTTTATATTGAAGACGTAGAGGGAAAGAAAGTAATCTTTGAGGGTGAATACCAGGGAGAGATCATAAACACAGAAGGTGTTGGAGAAGGTCAACTTGTTCTCATGGAACTGAGAGATGAAGAATACTATACTATAGATGTCATAGAGTTTCCGTGAATTTAGTCCAATTTTTGCGGAAAGGAGAATTTAACTGGAAGGACTCCTTATAAAAGCAAAGGGTGGTTTTTATGACGTGCAAAACTCTCATGGAGAAATAGTGCGTTGCCGGGTTAGGGGTAAGCTTAAAGAAGAGGGAAAAAGGCTTCTGGTTGGTGATTGGGTCAGTTTTTCCCTGACCGAACAAGGTGAGGGGGTTATAGAAGATCTTAATTCTCGTAAAAATAGCCTCCACAGACCTCCGGTAGCCAATGTCGACCAGGCAATCGCTGTTATGTCCATCAAGGAACCTGTAGTGGATTTTAATCTTCTGGACCGTGTTATTGTTTCTGCTGAAGCCGTTGGCTTAAGTATTATAATTTGTTTTAACAAGGCAAATCTTTCCCATGAGGCTGAATTGAAAGAAATCGGATATGCAGGTGAAGTATATAAAAATAGCGGATATCAAGTTGTTTTTACTTGTGCAGTAACTGAGCAAGGGTTAGAGGAACTAAAAGATTTATTAAAAGGAAATATTAGTGTGATGACTGGACCTTCCGGAACAGGAAAGTCAACTCTATTGAATAAACTGAGGCCTGATCTAGATCTTAAGACTGCTCCAATCAGTAGGAAAAGTGGTAGAGGGCGTCATACAACTCGCTCGGTTAAGCTATTACAGCTGGATAAAGATACTTATGTCATTGATACTCCTGGTTTTCAACGGTTGGACTTAAAGGGTGTTCATTCTAGAGAGCTGCCATTTTTCTTCCCAGAGTTTTCTGTTCAGGGTGCGGGATGTTATTTCAGTAGTTGCTTGCATCTGTCAGAACCAGGCTGCCGGATTAAAGATGCTGTAGAACAAGGAGAAATTGCTTCCTGGCGATATGATCATTACAAGGCTCTAATGGAGGAGATTCAGCAGAAGGAACAAAATTATTAAGAACATCTTCCTTAAAAGCAGTGGCTATTTAATACCCTAAAAGATAGGAGGTTTCAGTACATGGTAAAGGTTGCGCCATCTATTCTCTCTGCTGATTTTTCTCAACTGATAGAGGAAGTAAAGCGCATGGAGAAAGCAGGAGCTGACTGGCTTCATATTGACGTAATGGACGGACACTTTGTTCCCAATATTACTATGGGTCCGATGGTTGTAGAAGCTTTGAAAGATAAAACAAAGCTATTTCTTGATGTTCACCTCATGGTTCAAAATCCTGAACATTTTCTGACAGATTTTGCTCATGCCGGAGCACAATTGATAACTGTCCACCTGGAAAGTTGCTCGCATTTACACAGGATAATCCAGAAAATAAAGGAGCTTGGATGCCGGGCTGGCGTGGCTCTTAACCCTGCCACACCGTTAAATGGCCTTGACTTTATTTTGGCGGATATTCATTTGGTGCTTTTTATGAGTGTAAATCCTGGTTTTGGGGGGCAAAAGTTTATCCCTTCCACCCTGGAGAAAATAGAATCATTGGCAGAGGAAAGAACAAAAAAAGGGTTGGCTTTTGATATACAGGTTGATGGGGGAATAAATGACAAGACAGCTGCTCTTGTAGTACGGGCAGGCGCAGATATACTGGTTACAGGGTCTTACATTTTTAACGAGGCACAGCCGGAGAAATGTGTTGAAGCACTGAAGAGGCATTGTCCAGAGTAAAACCATGTTTGATTATATTTTTACTTGTGTTATAATCTATACAACAATGAGCACTTTTTACGAGGTGAAGCAGTATGGAATCAGACGAACGATATATGTGGTTGGCTCTCGATCTCGCCCGAAAAGGCTGGGGCAAAACCAACCCAAACCCTGCTGTTGGAGCCGTTCTTGTAAGAGATGGTGAAGTTGTAGGTACAGGCTTTCATGAAGCTGCAGGAAAAGAACACGCAGAGATAGTTGCACTGCAGAACGCCGGCGAAAAGGCCCAAGGAGCCACACTCTATATCAATTTGGAACCTTGTTGTCATTATGGTCGAACACCTCCTTGTGTTGACGCGCTGATTTTCGCAGGGATCCGTAGGGCTGTAGTAGCAAACATTGATCCTAACCCATTGGTTTCAGGAAAAAGTTTAAAGAAACTCGAATCTGCTGGCATAAGTGTAAAAACGGGTGTTTTAGAAGAGAAAGCCCAACGTATAAACGAGGCTTTTTTTAAATATATTACCTCCGGAACCCCCTTTGTGGCGCTAAAAATGGCCATGACCCTAGATGGAAAAATAGCTACCCGAGGAGGCAAGTCCCAATGGATAAGTGGGGAAAAATCACGAAATTATGTGCATCGTCTACGGGCCATGTCAGATGGAATAATGGTAGGGATCAATACTGTTTTGCAGGATGATCCCCAATTAACCGTTCGCTTGGAAGGGGAGAAGGATCGGCAGCCTACTCGCATTATAGTTGATAGCAGGGGTAGGATTCCTCTCGAATCAAAAGTGGTTTTATCTGCAGGGCAAACAAAGACCATTCTTGCCACCTCAGATCTTGCTCCATCTGATAAGCTAGATAAACTAAATTCCGCTGGTCTTGAGGTATTACTACTACCTTTGAGACATAATAAGGTTGATCTAGCTTCATTAATAGCTGCTTTGGGTGAAAGAGAAATCAGCATCCTTCTTGTAGAAGGGGGCGGCACTTTAAATTATGCTCTACTTGAAGAAGGTTTAGTGGATAAATTATACCTCTTTATTGCTCCACTTCTTTTTGGTGGGAAAAATGCTCTAACTCCCATAGAAGGTGAAGGAGTAGAAGAAGTGGAAAATGCTTGGTCCGTTCGGGATCTGGAGTTAAAACAATTGGAAAACGACCTTTTAATCATCGGATATCCGATGAGGAGGGAAGATAATGTTTACGGGAATAATAGAAGAACTTGGGGAAGTAATAAAGAAGCGACCTAGCGGTGGCGGCGTTAAGTTGTTTATAAAAGGGAAAAAGGTTCTGGAGCAATTGTTGGAGGGTGATAGTATAGCTGTAAACGGAGTATGCCTTACAGCGAATGACTATTCTGGTGAAACGTTTTCTGCTGATGTTATGCCCGAAACCTTGCGAAAAACAAACTTAGATGAGTTACAGACAGGAAGTCTGGTTAATTTGGAAAGAGCTCTTGCAATAGGAGGGCGCTTGGGAGGGCATTTTGTAAGTGGGCATATAGATGCAACAGGTAAAATATTGAATGAAAGAGCTGAGAAAAATGCTTTGGTGAAGATGATCGAGGCACCGGAGGAAGTTTTTCGTTATGTAGTTGAAAAAGGTTCTATAGCTCTCGATGGCATTAGTCTGACGGTTTTCAATGTTGGAGATCATGTTTTTAGTGTATCACTTATTCCACATACAGCTCGTTATACTACTTTGGGGTTTAAAAAACCCGGACAGACTGTGAACCTGGAAGCAGATATGCTTGTGAAATATGTGGAGAGGCTCTTACAATTTTCCAGCCCAGAAGCACTCATGTCTTCTTCAGACGATAATTTGCAAAGGGATGGAGAACAAAAAGGGCAATTAACTCTTTCTCTTTTAAGAGAAAAAGGATTTATTTGAGGTAGTAAAGGAACAAGGGAGATGATCTGAATTGGAAGGACAATTTAATACCATTGAGGAAGCCCTGGGGGATTTCAAAAAAGGTAAGATGATTGTCGTAGTAGATGATGAAGATCGAGAAAACGAAGGGGATCTGGTCATGGCAGCAGAAATGGCTACCCCCGAAACAGTGAATTTCATGACTCGTTACGGCAGAGGGCTTGTCTGTGTCCCCCTCATCGGAGAACGCATTCAACAACTGGATTTGCCCCTGATGGTTACCCATAATACTGACAGCCATGAAACAGCTTTTACCGTTTCGGTAGATGCCGAGGGGACTACTACGGGGATCTCTGCTTTTGAAAGGGCTATGACTATAAAAAAACTAATTGATCCCGAGGCCAAGGCTTCTGATTTTACAAAACCTGGTCATATTTTCCCTTTGAAAGCCCGAGAGGGGGGGGTGTTGCGCCGTGCAGGTCATACAGAAGCAACTGTTGACTTGGCGAATCTTTCCGGCCTTTACCCAGCAGGTGTGATTTGTGAGATATTGAACGAGGATGGCACTATGGCCAGGGTGCCACAACTGCTAGATTTTGTAAAAAAGCATGGGCTTAAAATTATAACTATTGCAGATTTGATACAGTATCGTACAAGGAAAGAGAAGCTGGTGTATAGGGAAGTGGAAACACTTCTTCCTACTCAATTTGGAGAGTTCAGATTGATTGCTTACGCAAATTCGATAGATGACAAAACGCATCTCGCGCTTGTCAAAGGTAAAATAGACAAAGACAAGCCAGTGCTGGTACGAGTACACTCAGAATGTATGACAGGCGATGTTCTCGGCTCTCTTCGCTGTGATTGTGGAAAACAGTTGGCTCAAGCCATGGAAATGATTGATGCAGAAGGTAGTGGTGTATTGGTTTATATGCGCCAAGAAGGACGTGGTATTGGATTGCTGAATAAAATAAAAGCTTACCACTTGCAGGATTGTGGACGTGATACTGTAGAAGCCAACGAAGAGTTGGGTTTTCCTGCTGATCTGCGTGACTATGGTTTGGGTGCCCAGATATTGGTTGACATAGGAGTAGGGAAGATGCGCCTTCTTACCAATAATCCGCGTAAGATTAAGGGAGTTGAAGGGTATGGACTGACTGTTGTGGAGCGTGTGCCGCTGGAATTTTCTCCATGCACTTATAACAGTCATTATTTAAAGGCCAAAAAGGATAAATTGGGGCATCTTTTGGATCATCGAAGTGTTGGGAACTCAGACAACTGAAAAAGGCGGTGTGAATAATGGTAAAGCATATTGAGGGACACTTAAATGCCAAGGGATTTCGTTTTGGATTGATTATAAGTCGTTTTAACGAATTTATCTCTGGCAAGTTACTCTCCGGGGCGCTAGATGCTTTGAAGAGACATGAAGCAAAAGATGAAGACATGGAAATATTTTGGGTTCCCGGTTCTTTTGAAGTACCCTTGGTAGCCAAAAAACTTGCGAATAGTGAGCGTTTTGATGCCGTTATCTGTTTGGGTGCCGTTATACGGGGTAATACGCCCCATTTTGAGTATGTAGCCTCTGAAGTAGCCAAAGGTATAGCCCAGGTAGAGCTAGACACTGAAATACCGGTGATGTTTGGGATTATCACCAGTGATACCTTGGAACAGGCTATTGAAAGGGCCGGTACCAAAGCTGGTAATAAGGGATGGGATGCTGCTCTGGGTGCTATTGAGATGGTTAACTTGATGCAAAAGCTATAAATAAACCTGGGGGTTTGTAATGATTGACAAAGATAACAAGAATAAGTTTTTGATCCTAGATGGTCATAGTCTTGCCTATCGCGCTTTTTTTGCACTGCCTCTAGGGTTAAAAACAAAGACAGGACTGCATACAGGTGCAGTCCTTGGTTTTACTAATATGTTTTTACGCTTGCTTAAAAACGAATCTCCTGCATATGTGGCAGTAGCATTTGATTACCCAGCTCCTACTTTTCGCCATAAAAAGTACGAACAGTATAAGGCTACCAGGGAAAAAACTCCTGCTGAGATGGGCGAGCAACTACCCTTGATAAAAGAAATATTGGAGGCATTTCAAACACCTGTTTTGGAAGTAGAGGGGTTTGAGGCTGATGATATCATTGCTACTTTGGCTAAAGAAGGAGAAAAAAGCGGTTTTGAATCTTTAATTGTTACTGCCGATGCAGATCTTTATCAATTGCTGTCTCCCCAAATCAAAGTAATTATTACCAGGAAAGGGATCAGTCAAGTGGATACTGTTACTGTAGAGACGTTAAAAGAACAGTATGACCTTGAACCATGGCAGTGGGTCGATTATAAGGCCCTTAAGGGTGACAGTTCTGATAATGTGCCGGGTGTGCCTGGTATAGGTGAAAAAAGAGCTCTGCAATTGTTGAAAGAGTATTCTTCTTTGGATAATGTTCTTGCATATAGTGAAAAAATAACTGGTAAGGTGGGTAAGGTCTTAAAAGAACACAGCCCGCAGGCTTTGCTCAGCAGAGAGCTGGTCACTGTCAAGGATAATGTTCCTATTGATATTTCCCTGGAAAAGTGCCGTGTTGCTGAGCCTCTCTGGGAAAAATTGTACCATCTTTTTTCTGGGTTAGAATTTAGAGGTCTTATTGAACAAAATCCTCAATTGAAAGTTTTTATTGAAGGAACTGGCTCAGTCGGCAAAAGTTGTAACAGTTTGAACCATGCCACACAAGTACAACAGGGTCTTACCTGGAAAGACACTCAAAAAGACGACGGAAAAGAAAGTGTGGAACATAGCAACAGTTCTTTTGACTTACCCTTAGATTATTCTAATTCTGCCAATAAAAAGCATAAAGTTCAATTTATATACATGGAGCATCAGGAAGATATAGTTTTTTTAAAGCAAAAGTTAGAGGACTTTTCTGTTTTTTCTTTGCTGCTGCATTTTGATTCTTCTCAAACAACGGAACGGCCGGCAGGAATTACTTTTGCGGTGGAAAAAGGGGATGTTTTTTATCTCCCCTTTTCTCGCACTGAAAAGGATGTTGACGTTGCAAGGATTCTGGCAAGTATCTGGAAAGGAATATTGATTAATCCTAAAAAAAAGATTATTACCCATGATCTCAAGCCAATTCTAAAACTCTTTCTTGAAGGCGGAATTGAACCTGCTTGTTCTTTTTTTGATACTATGCTGGCTGCATACCTTTTGCAGCCGGATAACGATGATTATAGAATTACCGTCCTCTCTTCTGATTATCTAGGTATTTCACAACAAGAGTCAATTAAAGGTATAAGTTTTGAAGAAAAAACAAAAGCAGATATTTCTATAGCCATAAATAATGCTGTAAATCTTTTTGCATTGGAAGAGATACTTTCCCTGCTCCTTAAAGATAGTAATCTGTATGATCTCTATTTTGGCCTGGAATTGCCCTTGGTCTCTGTTTTAGCAAACATGGAGCTAAATGGTATTACGGTTCAGGAGGAGGTTTTAAGGGAGTTAGAAGAGGAAATCGATAAATCTTTAAGTCAGCTAAAAAGGGAAATAATAGAAATGGCGGGATTCGAGTTTAATATTAATTCTCCTAAGCAACTCGGATTTGTCCTATTTGAAAAGTTGAATCTTCCTGTAAAAAAGAAAGGAAAAACTGGCTATTCCACCGATGCTAAAGTGCTACATGACCTTTCCGCATACCACCCTATAGCCTCAAAATTATTAAAATACCGTATGGTAGCCAAGTTGAAGAGTACATACCTGGAAGGGTTACGGCCTCTAATCTCTAAAAGGACTGGCAGGATACACACAACTTTCAACCAGGCTGTAACTGCAACTGGAAGGCTTAGTAGTACTTATCCGAATCTGCAAAATATACCTTCTAAGTTGGAAGAGGGCAGGCGCCTAAGGCAGGCGTTTACTTCTTCTAAAAAAGGAAACTTATTGCTGGCTGCTGATTACTCGCAAATCGAGTTGCGGATTCTGGCTCATTTTTCCAAAGACGATAATCTTGTTGATGCTTTTCGGAGAGGGCAAGACATACATAGCAGGACTGCAGCAGAAGTTTTTAATGTTGCCCTTGAGGATGTTACTTTCTCTATGCGCGGACGAGCAAAAGCAGTGAACTTTGGTATTATTTATGGCATAAGTGACTATGGTCTTTCTCAAGACTTGCAGATATCCCGCGCTGAAGCAAAAAAATATATTGAGAGTTATTTTGAACGTTATCCTGGAGTTAAAAGATACGTGGAAGAATGTATAGCTACTGCCCGCCAAAAGGGTTATGTAACAACAGTTTTAAACAGAAGGCGCTATCTTTTCGATATTAACCATTCTCATTTTTCAAAGCGTAGTTTTGCGGAACGTATGGCACGCAATACGCCCATCCAGGGTTCTGCTGCCGATATTATTAAGAAAGCCATGTTATTCATAGATAGCGTGCTGAAAAAAGAGAGTTTTGAAGCTGCTTTGCTTTTGCAGGTTCACGATGAGCTTATTTTTGAACTACCAGCGGAGGAAATAGAAGAAGTGACAAAAAGCGTAAAAACTATCATGGAAAATGTTGTACCTCTTGATGTACCTTTAAAAGTTGATTTTAAAGCTGGTAAAGATTGGTATCACCTTTATCCTTTGGAGGGGGTTTGAAGGGTGCCCGAACTGCCTGAAGTAGAATGTTTTGTGAGGGACCTCAGGAAATGTGTACAAGGAAAGATGATTGAAGAGGCGCATCTATATTATAGCGGTATGCTTCAAGGAATAGCTCCTGAAAGGTTTTGCGATTTATTAATTGGACGGATATTTCAAGAAATAAAGCGTCGGGGTAAATATCTTTTCTTTTATTTGAGTGGAGGTTTGATTTGGGAAGTGCACTTACGGATGACAGGGCATTTTTTGTTTTCTTCTTGCCCGGCAGTTCCTGATAAGCATACCCGTGCCCTTTTTAAACTACAAGGAGACAAGATTCTTCAGTTCCAGGATATAAGAAAATTTGGCACTTTCAGGTTGTGCAGTGAAGAAGACTTTTCTCTTGCAACCTCTGTTCAAGGAGGAGTAGATCCCCTGGAAGACGTTTTTAATCTCCATGTATTTCAGGATCTACTTCGCAAAGGTTCTAAACGGGGTCTCAAAAATTTACTCCTGGATCAAAAAGTAATTTCCGGGCTGGGTAACATTTATTGTGATGAAGCTTTATTCAGGGCCAATTTACGTCCTTCTTTAAAAACTGGGGATCTCACTAAAATAGAAAATGAGAAGCTATATAAAGCTATTTTAGAGGTTTTGAAGGAAGGAATCTCTATGCGAGGGACCAGTATTTCCGACTACAGGGATGTTTGGGGTAACAAAGGTGATTTCCAAGATTTTTTGCGAGTTTATCGACGCAAGAACAAACCCTGCTTCTATTGTGGAGAAACAATTAAACGGGAGATAATAGCTGGACGGGGGACATTTTTTTGTCCTCGTTGTCAACGAGGCTGATCGTTTTAAGCACATCTTTCGTGCCTTTTCCATTCTATGGTGCGGAAAGGGTATTGTTTTTGATTCTGTATAGTGTTTTAAATGGTATAGATGGTCTTTCAGGTAAAGGTGGTATTAGGATTGCTAATAGTAGGATTAACAGGAGGTATTGCTTCAGGAAAATCTACAGCAGCTGCAATGCTGGCTCGAAAAGGAGCTATTCACCTTAATGCAGATTGCTTGGCCAGGAAAGCTGTTGAACAAGGCCAACCTGCCTGGGAAGATATAGTAAACTGGTTGGGAAAGGATTACCTTCAGGAAGATGGTGCACTCCACCGTAAAAATATTGCCGCCCTAGTTTTTGCCGATGAAAAATCTCGTAAAAAGCTTAATTCTATAGTACACCCAAGAGTAAGACAACTTTTCCAAAAAAAAAGTGAAGATTTTAAAAGGAACAACCCGGATAAAATACAAATTTGGGAGGTGCCCCTCCTATTTGAAGCGAATATGGAAGAGCTGGTAGATGTAACAGTAGTAGTGGCTTCATCCAGGGAGACTCAGGTTAAAAGGTTAATGGAAAGGGATGGGCTGTCAAATAATGAGGCTGTACAGCGCATACAAGCACAGCTCCATCTGGAAGAAAAAATTAAAAGGGCTGACTATGTTTTATATAATGATGAAGCGGAAACTGCATTGCAAAAGCAGGTCGATTCACTCTGGAATAAGTTTGAAAGAAAATGAAGGAAGAGATGTATGTGTTTAGTTGAAGCTAATTTTTAAGAAAAAATCCCGTTTTTCTCATATTCGTTATGTTTTAAAAGTGAAAGTATATACTTGCTATTTAGGCAGCTTAATTCAAGCCAGGCGAGGGATGAAATTCCGACATCTTGAAGAGGCGTTTATAAAAATGCCAGATTATTCACTGAAATAATAGTCAAACTTTATTGATGTTCTTTTATAGCTTATGTATCTTTCTGTAGGGTTAGAAAATCTGCCCTCTTGAATCCTTGAGACGCAAAGTAGTTGGCAAGATTAGTATCTTTCCAATTAACCAGAGTATAAACTTTTTTGATACCCATTTTATTTAGTTGCGTGATAAAAGCATCAGCCATTTGTATGCCGATTCCCTTTCCTTGTTCTTTGGGGCTAACGCCCAATATTTCTATCCAACCTGAGACTTCATCTGAACCAAACACTCCTTCTTTAATATGACCGAATATGAATCCACAGAATTTACCATTTTCTTCCGCTGCCACCATCAAATTTTCATCGCATAGATAAAGATGAATAGCGAGTCCTTTTTCGTTTTCGTCCAAAACTTTTTGAGTTCCAACAAACGTGTTGGGATCATTTTTGAAAACATCTAACTTTTTTTCCCAATAATCCTTTTTTTCTTGCCCCTTAAATTCTTTCTCTATGTTTACAATACCTTCCAGTGCTGAGGATAGAATATCATCGGCTGGCACCTATATCCCCTCCCAAAATATGTTAATTATTAACTTAATTATAATTTAGGAAGCACTGGGTGTCAATCGTAACGTAACACAAAACGAAGCTAAAAAGCCCCGTTTTGCCAAGTTATATTCTCATCAAAGAATATTCAAAATTACATCAATCTTGCAAAATATATTTATTGTTGATATTATAAACTTGTGGGGTATTGGTTATTGCCAGACTATTATATCAAATGGATTTCTGAGCCATTCCTGCGCATTAATAAAGAGGAGCGGTGTTAATTGCGAGAAGAGGATTCTTCGGATATGCAGTTTTTTAAAATAATCTTTTATGTTGTAATATTCCTGGCATTATTACTGGGGGGTGGCTTACTGCTTTTGCCTCTTGGGGGGACAGGAGTTTTGTTATGGATGTTATTAACTGTGGCAGGATTGTTTTTCTTGATAAAGTGGCACGCAGGATGCGTTATTTATAGATGTTCATATTGTGGACAACCAGTAAAAACATCAATGCTAAAAAACGTTTTTTTTTCTGAAGAGGCATCGGACGAACTTTGTTCGCAGTGCAAGAAAAAAAACCTTTGAAATATCTGCTTGCTTCGCTGCTTGTTTGCTCAGGCACTAACAGCAATTATTGCCTAAGCCGTGGGGATTGTTTTAGAGAAAAATAGTGATAAAGATATCCTGTTATAAATTATTTCACAGGTCTTACGTGAAGATTATCCAAGTGATATTTTTTTCAATAATGCTATTTCATCACAATTTGGAAATTTGGGGCAGTTAATACACTCGGTCCATACTTTCTGAGGCAGGCTTTCTTTCTCGATTCGCTTGAAGCCACATTTTTCAAAAAAGAGTGGTTGGTAAGTAAGAACGAAAACCCTATCAATTTCAAGATCACGGCTTTCCTCAAGTAAGGTTTCCACCAGCCTGAATCCTAGGCCATTATTTAGGTTTTCGGGTTTAATGGCTAAGGAACAGATCTCTGCAAGGTCTTTCCAAAAAATATGCAGTCCTCCTACACCAATTATTTCCCCGCTTTTCTCTATAACAGTATAATCCCTAATTTTTTGATAAAGAAAAGATATGGTTCGATGAAGCATAAGACCTTTTTCCGCATACTGGTTAATTAAAGGGGCCATATATTCCGTATCAGATATTCTGGCTTTTCTAAAAATCATTGGGACGAGATTACCTCCTTGTCTGTAAATCAGTATAACCTATCTTGATATTGTATCATAGTTGGTATTTATTGTACCGTGTAAGTAGTTGTTTTTAATGATCTTTTTTAAGGGTTGGTCTATAGATAGAACAATTTGGCAGGATTATTTTATGAAGTGTAGAAAATATCTTTCGGGTTGTGATATATCGGTTGAGAGGTTTTTAAATGACTCAAGCATTAAAATAATTTCTTTATCTACGGGTGCATTAGCAGGACAATATTTCGTTTATAATGGAGCGATAAATATGACCATTTCTTCTAATGCTTTTTATTCACCTTTTTTTGAGCTGTTGGGGATTAAAGTTGAGTATTCTCATTACCCCTTCGCACGTTTAACCCTTTTATGGGATAAATCCTTGACAAATTCGCTAGGTATAGTACATGGAGGGGTGATTGCCTCTCTGGTAGACGCAGCACTTGGATATGTTTTGTTGCAGAAAAAAGAAGAGATTAAAGGCATTGCTACTATTGAGGCCAAGGTAAACTATTTAAAATCTATAACCAAAGGCTTGATAATAGCAGAGGCTGAAATAGTACATAAGGGCTCATTTATGGCTTACGGTCAGGCGCATATCTATAATGATGGTGAACTGGCTGCTATTGGGAGTGCAACATACAAACTGACTTTTACAGGAGATAAAAACAAAAGGCCAGAATAATTTCCGGCCCCTTGTGTTCTGGGAATTTATTATCATTTCAAATGATTTTGGGTTGGCTAAAACTCAACAAGTCTATCCCTCATTGGCGATTTCCTCCTGCAATATTCTTTTTTCCACTGCACCGGAAGTGGTTAGCGGGAGGCTTTGTCGGAAGACGAACTGCTTGGGTATTTTAAATTCGGCAAGATATTGTTCCAGGTAAGCAATAATTTCTTTTTGCTTAAAAGTATTTCCTTCTTGCGGTACTATATAGGCTCTTCCCGTTTCTCCTAGTACAGGGTCAGGAACTCCGCAGACAGCTGCCAACTGAATCCGTGGATGTCTCATTAATATATCTTCTATCTCTTGCGGAAAAACAGTATATCCGCCGGTAATGATCATATCTTTTTTTCTTCCCCTTAGCTGAAGGTAATTGTTATCATCAATAAATCCGATATCTCCGGTATAGAACCAACCCTCTTGGTCAATTGATTTCTCTGTTTCCTCAGGTAGCTCATAATATTCAGCGAGAACGGAATCTCCTTTTATAGCTACTTCACCGTTTTCCCCATTAGGAAGCTCGCTTTTTTCTTCGTCCACAATTTTAATCTGGAACTCGGGAGCAGGCTTTCCTACCGTATTCATAACGGTTTCGGGGGGATCTTCTTTGGAAGTATATGTCACTAACCCCGCAGTTTCTGCTAATCCATAGCCTGTTAGAACTATTCCCCTTCCTATGCCATACATTTTTTGCATGACTTCTACAGGTGTAGGAGCTCCTGCTACAGCACAAGCTCTTATACTGGACAGATCGTAGCTTTCAAAGTCAGAAACATTGAACATCATCGAAAACATTGCGGGAACTTGTCCCAGAAAAGTAATCTTTTCCTTTTCGATCAGTTGAAGAGCATCAACGGGATTAAAGTGATCCATTATTATCATTGTCGACATCCCCATGAGTCCTGCAACCGAAAGTTCTGCTGCGCCTCCGATATGACTCATATGCAAGTGAAGTAGCAACCTGTCCCGGGATGAAATTTCCCACTCCCTTACTTCAACTCCAATACTCGTGAGGATATTTTTATGGGTTAACACTGCTCCTTTGGGTTTCCCAGTGGTGCCCGAAGTGTATATTACCAGCGCTGCATCATCTGAAGAAAGGATTTTTTTCCTCTCAAGTAGCATTTCATCATCAGTGGTACTTTCTTGGGAAATAAGTTTCTCAAAGCTTAATGATCTGCGAATGATAAATTTTTTACTTTGTTGGGTATTGTTGATAATAATATGGGGGATTACCCCCGGGAATATATATTCTCTGATTAATTTTTGATAATTAACATCGTGATGTTGGTCGATCATGATCAGAGCTTTAGGAAGTGAATTATTGATAATATAAGCAATTTCTGGGCCTTTATAGGCAGGATTTATTCCTACCATGACACTTCCTACCATAGAGGACGCCATATAAGTATAAAGATATTCCGGGCAGTTAGGCATGAGCACTGCAATCCTGTCACCTTTTTTTATTCCTAGCTCGAGAAATGCTTTTGCCATTTGTTGAGCATTTTCCCAGAATTCCTGGTAGTTTATTCTCTTGTCTCCATGTACCAGAGCTTCTTTTTCTGGGGAAAGCTTAAATGCTTTTTCAAGACAGTCAGATATCAGATTAAAGTTCAACAATAATCAGCCTCCTTTGTTTTGTAATCTTTTCCGGTTCTTAAGCTTTTCCTTCTTTAGATTGTAATAGAAAATGTGAAAATTAGCAATATAATTAAACGATTGCCCTTTTCTTATCAATACTATAGTATGTTTTATAATGTTTCCTAACGAAAAGTAAGATTGAGGATTATTTTTGTGCTATTTTTCGTTTTTCCAAGATATTCTAACGGTGTAAGGAAATTATAACATATGCAATTTAACAAAGGCTATTTTCTTGCAGCAGGTGCAGGAGTATGCTGGGCAACAACCGGTATTTTTAGTGCAATGCTATTTCGAGAAGGGGCAGAGCCCTTGGAGGTGGCCTCAATTCGGGTCGCTTTGGCAGCAATCTTTTTTTTCTTCTACTGCTTACCCAAGTACCGCTCGGTTTTTTTCTTAGAAATTAGGGAGTTGGTTTTATTTGCATTAAGTGGTTTTGTAGGAGTAGGGTTTTTTAATTTTTTTTACCTGCAGGCAATTGAGAGAGTTGGTGTTTCTGTAGCGGTTGTTCTTCTCTATATATCGCCAATATTTGTTATTGTCGCCTCTTCCTTTTTGTTAAAAGAAGCTATAACATTTAACAAAATAATTGCTTTGATAGCAGCCTTTTTAGGTGTTGTTCTTACAGTTAGAGGCCATGAGCTTTTCTTATCTTCTATCATATTGGATTATAGAGGTATTGCTATGGGATTGGGGGCAGGTTTATCATTTGCTTTTTTAAGCGTTTTTGGAAAATATGCTCTGGGAAGGCATGAGCTATTACAGGTCGTTTTTTATATGATGTTCTTTGGGGCACTTTCTCTATCAATATTTTTCCCTCCCTGGACTATTTTTCAACGCGGTTTTTCTATTACTTTCTTGATTATGCTGCTGGCAATTGCTTTTATTTCGACTTTTTTAGCCCATATTCTATATATTTCGGGGCTTAATTATGTAGAGGCTGGAAAAGCCAGCATCGGCGTGGCTGTTGAGCCACCCATAGCAATTATTCTTGCATTTTTCTTTCTTGGTGAAAACCTGGTCTTTTGGCAGTATATTGGTGTTGCTATGGTTTTGACAACTGTCGTATTGTTGAATAAAAAGACTTAAATGTTTCTGGTTCTATTAATATGGTGTTGTATTCTATGACTAGCTGCTCTATAATGTAAAAAACATGATAAATTATTGCGATACCACAAGCATTCATTATTTTGGCAGCTAATTTTATAATATTAAGTTGAGTGTTTGTTTAAAACAATGAGACAGGAGAGTCAATAGTGAAATTAACTTTTTGGGACAAGTTCTTTATAGCTGTTGTTTTGCTAATCAGCCTGGGGGGATTTGTCTTGAACTTAAGTCTGGATGCTGTAACAAAGCAGCAGTACATTACAGTTCACGTCGATAATGATTTTGTTATGGAAATCTCTTTCGACGAAGAAACTGAAAAGAAGGTTGAAATTCCCTTTGGTGAGAACGATGAGCATGAAGCTATTTTAGAGGTTAGTCAGGGGAGGGTGCGCATGCTTCCTATAAGCGAAGACTTATGCCCCCGTGGTATTTGTTCACATACAGGTTGGATAGAACGTAGTTACCAAAGTATAGTTTGCGTGCCCAACCGTATCATTGTTTCATTTAGAAAGACAGAACCCGAGGATGTAGATGGAGTAACCTACTGATTTAAAACCAGTAAAGGCAAATTCTTGACAAAAAAGTTAAAACTCATATATAATTAGTCGTGGTTTAAAGGGGTGTAAAAGCATGTTATTGTACGTTGCCGTTTTAAAAAGAGGTGAGGGACAATTTCTCCCATACAATGCTGAAGTATTGCTTTCTTCATTAGAGGGGGGTTTTTCTGAGTTAGAACAGTCACCTCTAAAAGTTGCTTTAGAAGCTGCTTATTTTTCAGAACGGGTGATTATAAAAGGTGAATGGGAAGTAAACATCATAGCCGAGTGTAGCCGCTGCCTGGAGAAGACATTTTATTCCGTTAAAGAAAATTTTTACGAGGAGTTTACCCACCTGCAGGGTAGCGGTGAACAAGATGAGGGATTAGCAAAGGAAAATATTGAAAAAGGTGATGTATTTGCTTTTAAAGGTGAGGTTCTTAATCTAACAGAATTTTTAAGGCAATCGATTCTAATGGCTTTACCTTTAAAGGTTCTTTGCCGGGAAGATTGTAAGGGGCTTTGTGTCGTTTGTGGGAGAAACAGGAACAAAGAACAATGTAATTGTACCCAGGAGAGTATAGATCCGCGTTTGTCAATGTTGCAGGAGCTGAAAAAAAGGGGATAACACTCCTGGCTTGATATAAGAGAACTTTGTCCCTTATTTATTTGTTAAAGGAGGTGTCGTTATGGCAGTGCCTAAAAGAAGGACGTCCAGGTCGAGAAAGAACAAACGTCGGACCCATTGGAAGATTGCTGCTCCTGCCCTGGTGGAGTGCCCTAAATGTCGTGAGGCAAAGGTGTCCCACCGAATTTGCCCCCATTGTGGTTTTTATAAGGGAAGAGAGGTACAAGTAAAATAACGCTTTATTGATAAAGCCTGGGCTTTAACTTTTTGTACAATGCCCGGGATTTCTTTTACCTTTTAGTTTATGGTCTTAGGGGAGATGGAAAATTTGCTACGCGTAGCAGTTGATGCCATGGGAGGAGATTTTGCTCCTACCGAAATAGTAAATGGTGCATTATCCGCCGTGAAAGAAGTAGAGGATCTGGAAGTTATATTGGTGGGTTTACAAGATGCTGTGTTGGCGTGTGTTGATAAAAGGGAAATGCCGACAAGGACCAGAATAGTTCATGCCGAGGAAGTTATTGATAATGATGAGGATCCGGGCTTAGCAATACGAAGCAAGAAAAAAGCATCTATGGTAGTTGCTATGCAGTTAGTTCGTAGAGGAGAGGCGGATGCTGTAATCAGCGCTGGCAGCACAGGTGCCCTTATGGCGGGGGGGCTTCTTTTTCTGGGCAGAATTAATGGAATAAGAAGGCCGGCTCTTTTGACTGTTCTCCCCACTTTTAAAGGGGGGCACGTTGTGGTTCTAGATGTTGGAGCTAATGTGGACGCCAAGCCAGAACAGATGTTACAGTACGCTGTTATGGGTAAGATTTATGCCCAAGAAATACAGCATAAAAGAGATCCTAAAATTGCTCTTCTTAATATAGGAAACGAAGAAAACAAAGGTAGTTTGCAAGTGAAAAATACTTATAAACTATTTAAAGACAAGCTTGATAATTTTTCAGGGAATATGGAAGCCAGGGAGATTTTTCAGAATGGGGCAGATGTTTTAATCTGTGATGGTTTTGTGGGAAATATTATGTTAAAGACTATTGAAGGAATTTCCCGTGACATGTTCGGCTTTTTGCAGGAAGAGATAAAAAGAGATTTTAAAGCACGCATAGCTTCTACAATGCTTTTCTCGATTTTTAATCGAGTTCGTGCTAACTTGGATGAGAGTGAATATGGGGGGGCTCAATTAATTGGTGTTAAAGGTGCTTGTATTAAATGCCATGGAGCCTCAAAGGAAAAAACAATCAAACAAGCGCTTTTGAGGCAGGTTTACCCCTTGGTCCAGAATAATATCCAAGAAAAGATTGCAATAGCAGTAAATTCGATTTCAAATTAGAAAGGAGATAGCATTGAGCTCTGGCATAAACGCAGGGATAATTTCTACTGGAAAGGCCCTACCTGTCTCTCGCCTTACTAATAAAGACCTGGAAGATATGGTGGATACCAGTGATGAATGGATTAAATCTCGAACAGGTATAGAAGAAAGACGTATTCTTACTAAGGAAGAAACTAACTCCTACCTATCGGCACGAGCTGCAAGAATTGCCCTGGAACGGGCGAAGTTAAGGCCTCAGGATATTGATATATTGATTGTAGCAACGGTAACGCCAGATTTGATATTGCCTTCTACTGCATGTCTTATTCAGGATATATTGGGTGCCTATAATGCCTCGGCTTTTGACATGGCCGCAGGATGTACCGGGTTTTTATACGGCTTGCAAGTAGCAGTTCAATTTATCGAAAATAGCTCTGCCCAAAATATCCTTTTGGTTGGTGTTGATACTCTTTCTCCCATTGTAGATTGGCAGGACCGTAATACTTGTGTTCTTTTTGGTGATGGAGCCGGAGCTGTAGTTTTAAGCAGGGTTGGTGAAGATCAAGGAGTTCTTTCTACCAAGATGTTTTCTGATGGCAGTAAGGCTAAATTACTCTTTGTTCCGGCTGGAGGAACCAATGAACCTGCCTCTTACAGGACCATTGATGAGCGAGGCCATTATATCAAGATGAATGGCCCAGAAGTATTTAAATTTGCAGTTACAGTTATGGTAGATTCTACATTGCATGCTCTGGAGCTTTCCGGTAAGAAAAAAGAAGATCTCGATTTTTTAATTCCACACCAGGCCAATATTCGAATTATCAAGGCCGCATGTAAAAGGTTGGAGATGAAGTCGGAACAGGTTGTTGTTAATATAAACCGTTATGGCAATATGTCCTCGGCTTCTATTCCGGTTGCCCTTGATGAAGCCTTGGAAGAAGGCAAGATTAAACGGGGCGATCTAATCGCTATGGTCTCATTTGGGGCGGGGTTGACCTGGGGTGCGGCTGTTATGCAATGGTGAACAGGATAGGAGGAACGGGATGGCCAAATGTGCTTTTATTTTTCCGGGCCAAGGTTCGCAATATATGGGCATGGGAAAAGATTTAGCCGAGAAGCATTCTGTGGCCAAATCTGTTTTTCAGGAAGCCGATAGAGTGTTGGGGTATGATTTGAGCAGCATCATCTTTGAAGGTGACGAAAAAGAATTGCGCAGAACTGAAATCACCCAACCTGCAATAATGACTACCAGTATAGCCATTCTGGAAGTACTAAAAGAAAAGGGTATTCGACCAGAAGCAGTGGCTGGGCTAAGTTTGGGAGAATATAGTGCCTTGGTATGTGCTGGAGTGTTGAATTTTAGGGAAGCGCTTCTTATTGTGCAGGAACGTGCACGTCTTATGCAATATACTGTTCCCCAGGGCAGCGGAGAAATGGCTGCAATTCTCGGGTTGGAATCGAAAGAGGTTGAAGAACTATGCCAACAAAGCTCTTCTTTCGGGTGTGTTGAACCAGCAAATTACAACTGTCCCGGTCAGGTTGTAGTGGCCGGGCAGAAAGAGGCGGTAGAGGAGCTTTGTCGCTTGGCTAGGTTGAGAAAGGCTCGTGCAGTGCCTCTCTCTGTGAGCGCTCCTTTTCACTGTAGTCTTCTTTCTCCTTTAGAAGAAAAGATGAGTGATCTTTTAAAAGAGGTTCATTTTAATAGACCATTTGTTCCTTTTGTGGCAAATATTCATGCCAGATATCTTCAATCACCCGAAGAGATTAAAAGAGCACTGGCGAGCCAAGTCTACAATCCCGTTCGATGGGATGAATCCATGCGGCTGCTTATTAAAGATGGTTACGATCTTTTTGTCGAAATTGGGCCTGGACGTGTTCTTACGGGATTTATGAAAAAAATCTCTAGGGATGTTAAAGCAATACGCGTAGAGGATGGAGAAACGTTGAGCATTTTTTTCAAACTCCTTGAGGAGGAGGTGTGAGATGAGACTGGAGGGCAAAGTTGCCATAGTGACAGGGGCCTCTAGAGGTATTGGCAGAGCGATTATCTTGGCACTAGCTAGGGCGGGTGCAGCAGTGGTTATTAATTATCACCAGAAAGAAGCTGCCGCGAGTGATGTTTTAAAGGAGGTAACGGAAGCAGGGGGGAAAGGGTTAATTCTTCAGGCTGATGTAACTTCTGCTCCAGAATGTGAAAAAATGGTTGCAACAACTCTTGATCATTTTGGGAGAATTGATATACTTGTTAATAATGCTGGAATCAGTAAAGACAATTTGTTAGCCAAAATGAGGCCAGAAGAATGGGAGATTGTACTAAATACAAATCTAAAAGGTGTTTTTAATTGCAGTAAAGCAGTTTTGAAACCGCTTTTAAAACAGAAAAGCGGAGGGAAAATCATAAATATTGCTTCTGTTGTAGGGCTTTCAGGAAATAGCGGACAGACTAACTATGCTGCTGCCAAGGCCGGAATAATTGCTTTTACTAAATCGTTGGCTAAGGAAGTTGGCAGCAGAGCGATCAATGTAAACGCAGTTGCTCCTGGTTTTATAGAAACAGAGATGACAGATGCCTTGCCGCCAAAGTTAAAAGAAACAGTGCTTTCCCAGGTATCTTTGAAAAGATTTGGAAAAACAGAGGAAGTTGCGGAGGTCGTTCTTTTTTTGGCAGAAAACGCGGATTATATAACAGGCACGGTAATTTCTGTTGACGGAGGACTTTCCAATATTTGACAAAGCAAAACTAAAAACATAAGATTTTTAGAGGGAGGTGATGGAGCTTGGAAACCTTTGAAAAGATTCGAACCTTAATTGCTGAGCAGCTTGATATTGATGAGGGAAAAATATCACTGGAGACGACTTTCGAAGATATTGATGCCGATTCCCTTGATGTGGTAGAACTGGTTATGGCTCTTGAAGAAGAGTTTGATCTGGAAATTGCAGACGAAGAGGTAGAAAAAATTCAAGTTGTTGGTGATATAGTTAATTACATAGAAGGGTATGCCTCCTGAAAAGTCTTTTTGGGATTAGGGTTCGTTTATTAGATAAGAGTTAAATTCTAAACTACTTATGCTTTGCGGCGAGGTGAAGTCATTGTATAAGCGAGTGGTTGCAACAGGCATAGGAGCTGTTACACCTATCGGTATAGGAAAAGAGCAATTTTGGGAAAACCTTAGAAAAGGCAAGAGCGGTGTCAGCCGTGTTGACAACTTTGATCATTTTCCCACAAATATTGCAGCCACTGTCAAGGATTTTGATCCAACTGAATATATGGAAAAGCGTGACGTCAAAAAAATGGATCGCTTCACTCACCTTGCTATGGCAGCCGCTAATCTCGCCCTAGAGGATTCCGGTATTAAAATGGAAAATGAGGACAGGGATAGAATCGGCGTGATAATCGGTTCAGGCATAGGCGGGTTAGATACTATCGAAAAGCAGTTTCAAATTCTTTTAGAGAAAGGACCGCGCCGAGTAAGCCCCTTTTTAGTTCCTATGTTAATTGCAAATATGGCTTCTGGGTATATTTCCATATATTATGGGCTTAAAGGTCCAAATACGACTCTTGTGACAGCATGTGCCAGTGGTACCCACTCTATCGGCGAAGCTTTAAGGCTTTTACAGCGAGGGGATGCTGATATAATGATAGCAGGAGGAGCTGAAGCACCCATAACTTCGATTGCATTCGCTGGTTTTAGTGCCGCCAGGGCATTGTCAACAAGAAACGATGAGCCCCAAAAGGCATCGCGGCCTTTTGATTTAAATCGTGATGGTTTTGTCATGGGTGAAGGCGCAGGGGTGCTAGTTTTAGAGACATTAGAACATGCTTTATCCAGAAATGTAGGGGTATATGCAGAGATTGTAGGGTATGGTATGTCCGGTGACGGGTATCATGTAACTGCACCTGATCCTGACGGGAGAGGTGCTGTTCTTAGTATGCAGAGGGCCCTTAAGGATTCTAATCTTTCTTCTGACAAAATAGAATATATAAATGCGCATGGAACTTCCACAGAACACAACGACCGCATAGAAACGCTGGCAATAAAAGAGTTATTTGGCGAAAATGCCTATAATATACCTATTAGTTCCACAAAATCAATGATCGGCCATCTGTTAGGTGCAGCGGGTGGAGTTGAAATGGTAGCCACACTTTTAACTATGGAGCATGGTATTATACCTCCGACCGTTAATTATGAGCACGAGGATCCAGAGTGTGATCTGAACTACGTTCCGAATCGTTCAATGGAGAAGGTAGTGCGTGCTGCCATGTCTAATTCCTTTGGTTTCGGGGGCACTAATGCTTGTTTAGTGGTTAAAAAGATGGAAAATGAGGATGGTGGGTAAACTTGAACTTCCGGGACATCAAAGAGCTCCTGGATATCCTCCAATGGCCGGTACAACAATTGGAGCTTTTCCAGCAGGCAGTAACACATTCCTCATTTGCCAACGAGGAGGGTGGGTTGAAAAGCAATGAGCGCTTGGAGTTCCTGGGAGACTCAGTCTTGGAGTTGGTAATTTCCGAATATTTCTTTAATATTTTCCCTTCCTTATCGGAGGGAAATCTTACCTTAATGCGGCACAGCATAGTCAATGAAAAATCTCTAGCCGGAATAGCCAGGGAATGGCAGTTTGGTTCTTTTTTGAGGTTGGGTAAAGGAGAGTCTTTAAGTGGCGGCATTTACAAAGACTCTATACTAGCTGATGCCCTTGAGGCCCTTGTTGGAGCCCTGTTTTTGGATCTTGGGTATGAAAATGCCAGGAAAGTTATAATTGATCTTTTTAATCCACTTTTAAAAGCGGTTGAAAAAGGTGATTTCCCTTATTTGGATTATAAAACTATGTTCCAGGAGAAATGTCAGTCTTTGCTGGAAAAAACTCCTTCGTACAGTATAGAGACTGAATTAGGTGCTCCCCATGAAAAGAGGTTTATAGCAGCAGTAAAAATCGATGACAAAGTGATTGGTTCAGGGGAAGGTAAAACCAAAAAAGAAGCAGAGCAAGCCGCTGCAAAAGAAGCATTTGAACGGGGTTTATTGCAGAAAGATGTGTTTAATGAGGTATAAAAAAGTGAAATCAAGGATATAAACCTGCCGAGATGCAGGTTTTCTTCTCTAGCCCAGTCGAAAATAATTGTTTTTGGGTATTTTTTGGTTAAGGGAGTATTTGATTAGTGGTGATATTATGTATCTAAATTATTTGGAGATTAATGGATTTAAATCATTTCCAGAGCGAGTTCGGCTCCATTTTTCACCTGGAATAACTGCTGCAATAGGACCGAATGGATGTGGTAAAAGTAATATTGTTGATGCTATTCGATGGGTTTTAGGCGAACAAAGTGTCAAACTTTTGCGTGGATCAAAAATGGAAGAGCTTATCTTTAATGGAACAAATAGCCGAAAGGCTGTCAACTATGCGGAAGTGTCCCTTGCTTTTGCAGAAGCTGATAAACTTTTGCCTCTTGATTGCCAGGAAGTTACCGTTACCAGGAGGTTATATCGTTCAGGAGAAGGAGAATTCTTTTTAAATAAATATCCCTGTCGCTTAAAGGATATCTCGGAGCTGTTTTGGGATACAGGTGTAGGTAAAGAAACTTATTCTATGGTAGGTCAGGGGAGAGTAGATCAACTAATTAATTCTCGTCCTGAAGAACGACGCGAGCTTTTTGAGGAAGCTGCAGAAATTTCAAAATATAAGCAGAGGAAAAAAGAAGCTTCTTCTCGTATTGAAGATATGAAGGCAAACCTTCTAAGGATTGACGATATTCTACAAGAACTAATAGGGCAACAAGATCATCTCTCGGAGTCTGCCGAAAAGGCTCGTGAATATTTAGCCCTTTCTGATGCTTTAAAAGAGGTGGAGAAAAAGAGCTTGCTACAACAGTGGCAGGATAAAGGGCTAAGATTGGGAAAAATTGAGGAGGAAAAAAGGAAGTTAGAATTAAATATCCACGAAAAGAAGCAAAAGCTGAATTCTTTACAAAAAAAACTTGACCGTTATTCGCAGCTGGAACAAGAAACAATTGCAGAGCTGGAAAGCAAAAAGAGTGCAGCTACTGAATGTAGAAAGAGGTTGGAGGAAAAAAAGAATAGCCTGGACCTGCTCTTGGAAAAGGAAAAATATGCCATGGATAAAATTGCCATGCAGGCTAATTCTATCAAAGAGGTTTCTCATAGGATTGCGGTAAATGTTGAGACTTATACAAAGAACGAGCAGGAGTTGGAAAAAATTGAAAGACTCCAAAAGGAAGCAAGCAATAAAGCAAAAGAGCTTAAAAATATTCTTTCTAGAATGAGGGCTGAAAAAGAGATTGTTGCTCTAGAAGAGCTGAAAGGTCAAATATCTGAGAATAAAGAAAGGAAAGCTGTTTTAGAGCAACAGCTGTTAGATAATAAACAGAGGTCTGAAGAAACTCATAAAAGGATTGAAGAACTAGAAGAAGTAATAAAAAACAAAAAAACTAAGCTTGCTGAATTGGATGACGCATTTGGTATGGTTCAGTTAGAACTTGAGGATCTAGAACAAAAAACATTCGAAACAAAAGATGAATATAATAATATTTCAGAAAGGCTGCGA
>CAZMLU010000021.1:0-26238 GCA_964567295.1 uncultured Desulfovibrionaceae bacterium | reverse complement strand
CTTAATTGCACATGTTTTCAGCTCGGGAATCTTGGCTACAGGATCGATTGCTTCACAGCAAGTTAAAAGGTTGACAGCGGATTCGTGGAAGTGGAAGGTCATAAAAACCACTCCCGGCGGAACAATATCCGTTATGGTAGACCTGGCTGTCACCTCGCCTCTCCTGGAAGTAACCGTTACCGCATCACCTTCCTCTATCCCCAGTGCTTTGGCATCTTCAGGATTCACCTGCGCTCTTTCTTCCGGTCTGAACGCGGCAAGCCCTTTGCTCTTTCTGGTCATGGAACCCGTATGGTAGTGGTAAAGGTCCCGGCCCGTGGTGAGAATCAGAGGGTAGTCCTGGCATGTTTCTTCTGGCGGTGGAGAATATTCTACCGGTGTGAATACCCCCATGCCTTTTGTAAAAGTACCCTTGTGCAGGATAGGGGTGCCAGGGTGTCCTTCTTCCGGGCAGGGCCATTGCAAGCCACCTTCATTTTCCAAACGCTGGTAACTGATCCCGGCATAACTGGGGGTTAGAGCTGTTATCTCCCGGAAGACTTCCTCTTCGCTTTCATATGTCCAGGATAAACCAAGTCTTTGGGCCAACTCTGTCAGGATTGCCCAGTCAGGTCTGGCTTCTCCTGGCGGAGTGACTGCTTGACGGATAAGCTGCACACGCCTCTCGGTATTCACAAAAGTTCCTCCTTTTTCTGCAAAAGCCGCGGCCGGCAAAACCACATCGGCCTTTTGTGCGGTCTCCGTCAAAAAAATATCCTGAACTACCAGAAAGTCTACCTCCGCAAGAGCTTCATCTACGTGCTGGAGGTTGGGATCGCTGAGAGAAGGATTCTCGCCCATTACATACAGAAACTTAACTTTTCCATCCAGGACAGCATCCATAACCTCGGTTACAGTATAACCAGGTGTTGGATTAAGTGCTGCTCCCCAGGCCTTTTCAAATTTCTCACGGTGGTTATCAGCGTCAACTCTCTGATAACCGGTAAAAACATTTGGCAGAGCGCCCATGTCACAAGCCCCCTGCACGTTGTTTTGGCCCCTTAAAGGATTTACACCGCTATTGGGCTTGCCCAAGTGGCCGGCAGCCATGGCCAGATTGGCTATGGCCAGTACATTATTGGTCCCTTCCACATGCTGAGTAATCCCCATAGTGTAACAGATAGCAGCACTTTCCGCGTTGGCATAAAGCCTTGCGGCCCTTTGGATATCTTCGGCAGGAACCCCTGTAATCTCCTCCGTATACTCGGGGGTATACTTTTTCACTGTTGCCACTAACTCCTCAAAACCCTCTGTCCTTTCCTTGATAAAGGCCTTGTCGATCAAGTCTTCTTCTACAACAACATTTAATAAACCATTCAGTAAGGCCCCGTCAGTTCCTGGGCGCATTTGCAAGAAAACATCGGCATAGTCAGCCAGCTCAATGTGCCTGGGGTCAGCAACGATAAGAGAGGCTCCTTTCTTCTTGGCCATATTTATCCTGTAGCCGATAACGGGATGAGTTTGGGTGGTATTAGAACCGATTATAAAGAGCGCCTGCGTATCTTCTATCTCCTCGATACTGTTGGTCATTGCTCCGCTGCCAAAAGCTGTAGCCAGACCGGCTACGGTGGGAGCATGTCAGAGCCGGGCACAATGGTCTATACTATTGGTGCCCAACATCCGGAAAAGTTTCTGGAAAAGGTAATTTTCCTCATTGGTCGCTCTCGCCGAAGCCAACCCAGCCACTTCTGTAGGCTGAACCTCCTTGAGTTTTGTAGCCACCAATTCCAAAGCTTCCTCCCATGAAGTCTCAACAAATTCGCCGTTCTTTTTGACAAGAGGAGCTTTCAAACGTTCAGGGCTGTCCAAAAAATCAATTCCAAAATGCCCCTTGACGCAGGTCTGCCCACGGTTGACGGAATTAGTGATATCCCCCTTGACTTTAACCACCTTGTTGTCTTTCACAAAGAGCTCCAGTCCGCATCCTACCCCGCAGTAAGGACAAACGGTTTTCACGCTTTCCAGTTCCCAGGGACGGCCCTGGCGGATGCTCTCTTTAGGTATAAGCGCGCCTACAGGGCAGGCATCTACACACATACCACAGAAAACGCAGGAAGAATACTCTAATGGATCATCAAAAGCAGGAGTTACCTTGGAGTCAAACCCTCGGTTTATAAATTCAATAGCACCTGCCCCGTTAATATCATGGCAGATGCGCACACAAAGACCGCACAAGATACACTTGTTCATATCCCTCGTCAAAAAAGGATTGGTATTAGCCAAGTCATAGTCTTTCTGTTCACCGATAAAGTCACTCTCATCTATCCCGTAGAGATAGCAGTAATCCTGCAGTTTGCATTCACCGGTTTTTTCGCAGGTAAGACAATCCAGAGGGTGATTGGCTAACAGCAAACTCAGGTTAGCTTGACGTGCTGTCAAAACACGTTCGCTATCAGTATGTACAACCATCCCCTCTGCAGCAGGAGTACAACAAGAAGCTACCAGCGCACGAGCCTTTTCTACTTCTACCACGCAAATACGACAGGCACCCACCTGGGAAAGCTGAGGATCATAACAAAAAGTCGGTATGAATATACCCATTTTTTCGGCTGCCTGCAAAATAGTACTACCCGGTTCCACTTTTACTTCACGGCCATTTATTGTTATAGAAAGCATTTATGTCCCTCCTTTGCAGGTTACTTTGTCTTTACAGCCTCAAATTTACAGCGGTCAAGACAGGCACCACACGCTATACATTTCTCCTCATCAATTACATGAGGTTCCTTTTTCTCTCCCGTTATCGCCTCGACAGGGCAAACCTTGGTACAGGCACGACATCCGTTACAGAGTTCCGGATCAATATAATAACTTAGCAGCTCCTTACACATCCCGGCCGGACACCTGCGGTCAAAAATATGTGCCTCGTATTCATCACGGAAATAGCGCAAGGTCGTGAGTATGGGATTAGGCGCTGTTTGCCCCAATCCGCAAAGAGAACTGTCTTTAACGGTAACGGCAATTTTTTCTAAGCGGGGAATATCTTCTGCTTCTCCTTTGCCCTGTGTAATACGTTCTAAAATCTCTAGCATTCGTTTGGTGCCCTCTCTACATGGTGTACACTTTCCACAGGATTCATTCTGGGTAAAGGACAGGAAATAACGGGCAAGGTCTACCATGCAGGTCTCTTCATCCATAGCCACCAGGCCGCCAGAACCCATCATGGCTCCCGCCTGGGTGAGAGAGTCAAAATCAATAGGCAGGTCCAATAAAGATTCTGGTATACAACCTCCAGAGGGACCACCTATCTGAACAGCCTTGTATTTTTTGCCTCCACGGAGACCGCCGCCAATATCGAATACAACTTCCCGCAGCGTAATACCCATAGGAACCTCACAGAGACCGGTGTTGTTTACTTTGCCGGTAAGAGCAAAGATCTTGGTTCCCTTGCTTCCTTCGGTACCAACGGATGAAAACCATTCCACTCCCTTTCGCATAATTAGGGGAACGTTCGCCAGAGTTTCCACATTGTTGATACATGTGGGTTTGCCCCATAGGCCTTTTACAGCAGGGAATGGTGGACGGGGCCTGGGCATACCACGTTCTCCTTCAATAGAAGCTAAAAGAGCCGTTTCCTCCCCACAGACAAAGGCCCCGGCTCCCTCTTTTATGTTAATCTTGTATTTGAAACCGCTATTTAAAATATTTTCTCCAATAAACCCATACTCCTCTGCCTGAGCAATTGCGGTTCTCAAACGCTTTATAGCAAGCGGGTATTCTGCTCGTACATAAATATAAGCTTCATCACTGCCGATAGCTTTGCCGGCAACCATAATGCCCTCCAACACAGCGTGGGGATCACCCTCCAACGTACTGCGATCCATGAAGGCGCCAGGGTCCCCTTCATCAGCGTTACAAACCACGTATTTCTTGTCAGCCTGACTGCGATAAGCAAACTCCCATTTCATTCCAGCGGGAAAACCGGCCCCGCCGCGTCCCCTGAGACCAGAGTTTTTTATCATCTCTACCACGTCGGCTGGATCCTTTTCCAGAGCATTTCTTAGTCCCTGATATCCGCCACGGATTATATATTCATCAATATTTTCCGGATCTATAACCCCACAATTTCGGAGTACCAGTCTTTTTTGTTTGCTGTAAAAAAGGATCTCTTCATGATTACTTACTGTTTGCCCTGTATTGAGGTCTTTATAAAGCAACCGTTCCACCAAATTACCTTTAACCAGATGCTCCTCTACCAGTTCAGGTATATCGTCTCCAGTAACTTCACAGTAAAAGACATCTTCAGGATAAACAATAAGAAGCGGACCTTTTTCACAAAAACCGTGACACCCCGAAAGAATAATACGCACTCTATCTTTCATATTTTTCTTTTGCAGCTCGTTATCTAGGGCTTCTTTAACTTCGTTAGCACCGGAAGATATGCAACCCGTTCCGGCACAGATTAGAATTTGTTTTTCGTACACTTATTTCCCTCCTTCCAGCAGCCTTGGATTATTGCTCCAGGTAACCCGGACTGTGAGCAAGTTTTTCGATGATGGCCCTTCTCTTTGCCGCACAATCTTCATTTTCATGGCAAAGGGGTCCGGTTAGACAGCATTCCACAAACTGTTCACAGCGGTTTTCTTTGCTATTGAAACATTCTTTACAGCACGGATCTATAAATTTTTCCACCTAACATCCCTCCCCTTGTTGCGTACAACCTAAACTAAACATAGCCAAACAACATTAAAACTGTTCCAGAATTCCCTTTAATTTGTCTGGCTCCAGTTTTCCAAAAGTCCGATCATTAATCATCATCACCGGAGCTAGGCCGCACGCACCTATACAAGCTACCTCTTCATACGTAAACTTCATATCCTCCGTAGTGCCTCCCACACCAATTCCAAGGTGTTCTTGCATTTTGTCAGCTACTTTTGCCACTCCCCTAACGTGGCAGGCTGTTCCGCGACAGATACGAATGATATTTTCACCCCGAGGCTCTAGGTGAAATTGCGCATAAAAAGTGGCTACCCCAAAAACTTTGCTCACTGGTATACGTAACCTTTTGGCCACATATTCCAAGGCAGGCCGCGGGAGATAGCCAAATTCTTCCTGGGTTGCTTGTAAAATGGGAACCATAGCCCCCTTCTTGTCCAGGTATTCCTGTAACAAACTTTCCAATTTCTCGTAATCAAAATTCTCTTCCACGGAATTTGCCACTTCCTGGCACTGGCACAAAACCATAACCTCCTTTTAAACCTTTTATCTCTGCCTTAATACCTTGACAAAAAAACTTTTTTTTAACTTCTCTATCCCAGGCCAACAATCCTGCCTTTCCAGGGTTTAATTGAGAAAAAATTCGCAAGCTCTAACCTTGCTTTAAAAAATAATTATTGCTACGGATAGAGGCTAAAATTTACTTCACGTCTCTAACAACCAGAAAAAAGTTTTCCTATAATTTTCCATCTCTCGCCTATGCATAGCAAGAACCATAAAATTAAGAGTTCTCATCTTTCTCGCTGGGCCCGATGTGAACCGTGAGAGTTAGAATATCGTTTCTTACTTGATATAATTTTTTTTCCACTTCGTGAGACACTTTATGGCCTTCGCCTACACTTAGGGATCCATCAATACCTATATCTATCTCTACCAAAAGGCAAGGCCCGCTGCTACGAGCACGGATTTGATGTATTTCTTTTACATGGGGAACCTGCAAGGCGACTGAACAGATTTCTTCCAAAGTTTCCTGGGAGCACATGGTATCCATCAATTCACTGCCTGCATCACGCATAATTGATATCCCCATATAGACAATAAGTACGGATACAAGTATGCCCGCCAAGGGGTCCAGATAATAAAATAAAGGGTACCCTAAATAACCACCTGCTCGCGCTCCACCGATTCCAATTAAAGCGGCCGTAGAAGAAAGTACATCACTGCGGTGGTCCCAAGCGTTAGCCATCAGTGCCCGGGAATTGAGCCTTTGGCCCAGCTTCCACATGTAGCGGAAAAAAAACTCTTTAATTACAATAGATACAACAGCAGCCAACAAAGCAAGAGAACCAGGAGGCTCCACCAGTTCCTCCCTCAGGAAGAGCATAGAACTAACTATAAGGTATCCACCGGTGGTAATGATTAAGAGTCCGACAATGTTTTGGGCCAATGTCTCCGCTTTGCCGTGACCGTAAGGATGATCATCATCAACAGGTTTATTGGCAGTTTTCAGCCCGGTCAACACCACCAGGTTCACCAATAAATCCCCAAAAGAATGAAAGCCATCAGCAATCATAGCCTGGCTACGTGCAAAAAAACCGATAAGGCCTTTTAAAAGAGCCAGGAAAAGATTGATTAAGATATTGAAGAGGAGGGCTCTTTTACCATGGCGGTACCGCTGCATTGCATCCAATTGCAGCTCATTGTTCAACTATCATCCGACCTTTATTAGTTCGTATTCCCTGCTACCGATACCCAAGTTTTCAGCATGTGTCAGCTGTCTGGTATAATCACACCCCGGAAACAAGTTGGCAAACTTGTCTTCTCCCGGAGCATAGCTTCCGCTCAACTTGGAATTTGCAAGACCATGCTGGCCGTTTATCAAATCGACGGAGGCCTGATCAATGGCTACGGGATCAAAAGAAGCTAAAATGCCTATATCGGGAACAAAAAGACTATCACTCCAGTCGTGGCAATCACAGTGAGGGGTGATATCCATAAGAAAATTGATAAAACAACACTTTTCCCTCTTATCCTGCACTGCTCCCAACGCAAACTCCGCCATCCGCTCCTGCAAAAGATCCCCATCTTTAGACCAGTCAACCTTGATAGCTTCATGAGGACAGGCGGCCACACATTCCCCACAACCAATACATTGCTCCCTGTCAATTAAAGCCTTCTTATTTACCATAGTAATGCAGTGAGCTGGGCAGTGATGTACGCAGTTGGCATCCCCCCTGCACTTTTCTTCTATCACTTCCGGCACCATATCGGCATGCATCATATGCTTTCCGGCCCTACTACTGCAGCCCATACTTAAATTTTTGATAGCCCCTCCCAATCCGCTTATAACATGTCCTTTTACATGAGAAAGAGCTATCATACTGTCGGCATTCAGGATCCCTTGTGCTATCTTCACCGTCTCAAAGTGTTTGCCTGAAAGGGGAACATCTTTAGAATCAAGTCCTCTGAGGCCATCCGCAATGATAATTGGAGCTTCAGTTGTGGCATAACTAAAACCGTGTTGCATGGCTGTATGCAAATGATCAACTGCATTATGTCTTCCTTCAATGTAAAGAGTGTTTGTATCAGTCAAAAAAGGTTTCACTTTCTGCTTAAGAAGCCGCTCTACGATAATACGGACAAAGACAGGATTAAGAAAGGTAGTCAAACCTCTTTCACCAAAATGAAGCTTAACCGCCACCAATTCTCCAGCTTCCAATACATTTTCAAAGCCTACTCGATCGAAAAGCCTTCCCAATTTTACGGTCAAACTTTTTCGACCAGAAGTCGCTCTTCTTTCTGCAAAATAAACCTTACTACCCATAAAAGTGCGACCTGCAGCAAAACAGGCCGGGGAAACACCTCCTAACAAGTCTTTTTATAAGAAAAGCTCATCAGTACGCTCGGGCAAAATAAACGAGAATTCCTTCTTCTTTGCCACACAAAATACACGGCCCTTTCTCGTTCATCTCCCCCGTCGGCTCAAATGGCAAACACCTTACTGTGGATTTTGTTTCTTCTTTTATCTGCTCTTCACAGGAAGGATTTCCACACCAATATGTTAGCATAAAGCCCTTTCCTTCCTCCAAAATCCTTCTAAATTGCGTATAATCTGAAACCACGTGAGTGTTTTCTTCCCGGAACTGCAAGGCCTGCCGCAAAAGCTCTTCCTGAATCTCTTCCAGCAGAGCAGGAATTTTTTCAGCTAGCTTGTTCTCATGTATGAAGCTTTTCTCACCCGTATCTCTTCGCACCGCCGTAACTCCTCCGCTCTGTAAGTCCTTAGGACCAACCTCTATGCGAAGCGGAACGCCTTTCATCTCCCATTCGTTAAATTTCCATCCAGGGGAATAGCCCTCGCGCTCGTCAAGCCTTACGCGAAAATTCTTTCCTAGAAGAGCTGTTATATCTTTCGCCTTTTGGAGCACATCTTCGCGCCCTTTTTTAGTAAAAATAGGAACCAGCACTATTTGCAAAGGCGCAACGCGGGGAGGAAGTTTTAAACCGCGGTCATCCCCGTGAACCATAATAAGCGCTCCGATAAGCCTGGTGGAAACCCCCCAGGAGGTTTGCCAGGGGTATTTTAGTTCATCATCTTTATCAAGGAACTGGATGTCAAAAACCCTGGCAAAATGTTGCCCAAGGTTATGGGATGTTCCCGCCTGCAGGGCTCTCCCATCTGCCATAAGAGCCTCTATAGTGTAAGTCCGCATCGCTCCTGCAAATTTCTCCCTCTCCGACTTGAGGCCTGAAATAACTGGAATAGCCAGTTCCGTCTCTGCAAACTCCTTATATACATCAAGCATCTTAAGAGCTTCTTCTTCTGCCTCATCTTCAGAGCAGTGTACCGTATGGCCTTCTTGCCATAAAAATTCGGAAGTTCTCAAAAAAGGGCGAGTATTTTTTTCCCACCGCACCACGTTGCACCACTGGTTAATCAGCAGAGGAAGATCTCGCCAAGATTGAATCCATCGGGAATACATCTGACAAATAATTGCTTCCGAAGTAGGCCTTACCACCATCGGTTCAGTGAGCTTCTCACCACCACCGTGGGTAACCCAGGCCACTTCTGGAGCAAACCCTTCCACGTGCTCAGCTTCCTTTTGCAGCAATGCTTCCGGAATAAAAAGGGGGAAATAAGCATTCTCATGACCTGTTTCTTTAATGCGTCTGTCCAGAAGCCGCTGAATATTTTCCCAGATAGCATAACCGTAAGGACGAATCGCCATACATCCCTTTACAGGAGCATAATCCATCATCTCCGCTTTCAAAACAATATCCAGGTACCATTGAGAAAAATCCTCACCTCGAGGTGTAATCTCTTTTACATATTCTTTTTCGTTCGCTCCCATTTTTGCATAAGCCCCTTTCCTTAATTATAACAGGGGGAAGAAGTAGCGGAGAATCCGCTTAAATTACTTCCGGAAAAAAGAGGAAACTGCACTTCCGCTGCTTTTTAATGCTATTTTTATAAAACTTTTATGCTTTGAAAAAAGCTCGTCGAAGGCATCCACGGCACGGTCCAACTGCTTATAGCTTACTGTAAGGGGCGGCTCCAACCTAAGCACATTGGGGTTATTGGTAGTAAAAAGGGTTATTATTCCATACTTATTCTGCAACTCTGCTCCCACCATAGAAGAAAGATACTCACTGGAAAGCTTCTTGAGTGAACCTGCCGAAAGAAAATCCAGCAAACCACTTTCTTGGGATAACTCCAACCCAATTAATAGCCCTCTACCTCTTACTTCTTTTATAATATCATATTTCTCCTGTAAGCCCTGCAATTTATTTAAAAAATAAGAGCCCTTTTCGGCAGCCTGCTGATGAAGATTTTCTTTTACGATAGTCTCCACTGCAGCTATAGCAGCGGCAGCACTACGCGTGTTACCACCAAAAGTGCTAGTCAACATAAGAATTTTCTCTACACTGCTACCATAAGCATTTTTCATGATGGGGGCTGTAGTAATATAAGCACCGATGGGAACAAGTCCTCCACCCAGAGACTTGGACAAAACCATAACATCTGGAACAACACCTTCGTGCTCACAAGCAAAAAGGGTTCCCGTCCGACCCAGGCCTGTCTGTATCTCGTCCAAAATGAAGAGAGTGTCATACATGCTGCATAACCGCCGCACCTCTGTTAAATAACCTTCAGGAGGCAGGATGATACCACCTTCACCGAGGATAGGTTCCACAATAAAAGCAGCTGCTTCATATTTTTGTAAAGCCCCTTCCAGGGCATCAAGATCCCCATAAGGTATAGGTATACAGCCAGGCACAAGGGGCTCAAAGGGCTCCTGGTAATTTTTCTTTCCTGTTACGGAAAGAGACCCCATAGTTTTACCATGAAAACCTCCCAGGCAGTAGATAATATCTTTCTTTCCCGTATAGAGACGCGCCAACTTTAAAGCACCTTCTACCGCCTCCGTTCCGGTGCTGCAAAACCAGCAATTATGCAAATCTCCCGGGGTGATTTGAGCAAGATTATGCGCCAGGACTGCCGCAAATTTGGAAAGAGCAGACTGGAGCATCACAGGTGCATCTTCAACCTTATGCAAAGCTTTTAACACAGCAGGATGGTTGTGTCCCAGGTTCAGAGAACCATAGCCCCCCACGAAATCCAAGTACTCATGACCGTCCTCATCCCAAACCATACATCCTTCAGCTTTTACAAAATTAGTGTCCAAATTAAGGAGAGACTGCGATGAAGCCCTTCCCTGGTGCACATACTTTTTGTATAACTCCAGGACCTCTTTTCTCTTCAATTGAAAAACATCATCCACTGAGAGCAGATCATAATTTTCACTCATCATCTCAACCCCATGATTTCTATTCAACATAATAACTTACCCCAACAACCCCGGGGCCAGTAAGACTCCCTATAGCAGGAGTAAGTTCACAAAGATACCTTTCGGAACAATTAAATCTGCTGGAGATCTCTTCCAGCAGGCTTGCAGCTCTTTCCTGTTCCTGAGCATGTAGGACAGCCAAGTGCAGCTTTTCCCCGCTTGCCATTTCATTTTCAATCTCGCGCAGCAGGTATGCCATACCTTGTTGAAAAGACCTCACCTTGCCTACTGATCCGATAGCTCCTTCTTCATCAATGGTAATAATTGGTTTTGCGTTGAATAAAGCTTGTATAAAGGCGGCACCCTTGCTTATCTTGCAGGATCGGACCATAAAATGCAAAACGCTTACAATGCCACTGAAATGAATGCGTGTACGTACCTGCCAAAGACGCTCCACAATCTCGCCAATGGCAAAGCCCTGGTCTGCAGCCCTGGCCGCCTCTAAAACCAGAAAGCCCTGGTTCATTGTAGCGGCATGGCTTTCTACAACCATAACGGGAAAAGGAAGAACCAGATCCCTAGCCTCACAGGCAGCATTAAACACCTTGACAATATTATTGCTGGTAATAATACAGACAGCCCCAATATAGCCTTCTTTTTTAAAACTATCAAAGGTTTCTAAAAACTCCCTTGCACTAGGTGAAGAAATAATAGGCATATCAGTTGATTCTTCCATGGTGCTGTAAAAATCAGAGGTTGAAAGATCGATGCCATCTATAAAAGTTCTCCGTCCAAAGGCAATTTTTAAAGGAATTTTCTTGATATTATACTCTTGCAAAATCTCAGGCGGCAGATCTGCAGCACTATCTGTTATAATGCCAACTTTTCTCATCTAAAGCAACCTCCTCCTACAAATACCACTACACCTTTCTTTTAAAAAGAAACTGGCAAAAATACTTGCGATGAATGCAATAATTCTCATATACCTTACACTTTTCACCTTTCATATGGTTTGATAATGGATATGGCATGGCACTTTTCAAGCAAGTGCTCAAACAATATTTTTTCCAGGTCTTTAAGGTGGATATTTTGAAGGACATCAAGGATGTCAAAGAACTCAATACCTCGGAATCTGTAGGCCAAATAATTATTGGCAATGAACTCTAAAGAGTTAAAGCACCGTAGTAGCTCTCCCCTCAACTTACGTTTATGTCTTTCAAAGTCTTCCTCCTTTAACCCTTCCTTCTTGGCCCTATCTATCTCCATCAAAACTTCATGGTGTAGCCTTTCCGGATCCTTGGTTCTGGCATTAATAAGGGTATAACCATAAGTGCATTCGGCTATATAGTCAGCGGAAAAAAGTTCATCAATTAGTTCTTCTTCGTAAAGGCGTGTATAAAAAGGCTCACTTTTCCCAAAGATCAATTCCAGCAACAGTTCACACGCCAAATCGCGAAAGAGAAGCTCTCTGCCTTCCAGGTAACTATAAGTATCTTTGAAGCCGATATTGACAATGGGCTGAGAAACGGAAAACTCCTTGACAACTTTTTTACGTTGAACCTCCGGTTGTTCCAGGGGATAGTCTCGTTGAATATTTTTAGACTGCGGAAACTCCTTCCCCGCCATATTCCCCCGTACCAATGCCAACACTTCTTGCGGAGAAAGATCCCCCGTTACAAAAATTGCCATGTTAGAGGGATGATAGAAAGTGTTGTAACAGGTATAAAGGGTATCCTTGGTGATAAGGCTTATACTTTCCTCGTCTCCCGCTATATCATTACGTACTGGATGTTCGCTGTATAATGATTCTAAAAGATTAAAGAAAACACACCAGTCTGGATTATCCTGGTACATGAGGATTTCTTGCTGAATAATACCCTGTTCTTTAGCCACACTCTCATCAGTAAAGTAGGGGATCTGCACAAAATCAAGAAGAAGTTCAAAGTTTTCAGGAAAAAAATCTGTACAGGAAAAAAGATACGTGGTCTGGGTAAAACTGGTAAAGGCATTGGGAGAACCCCCGTAAGCAGCAAAACGATCAAATACATTGCCTTTTTCCTGGTCAAATAATTTGTGCTCCAAGAAATGGGCCACTCCATCAGGCACTTTGACACGTCCCTCACCATTTCCTTCAACACGGAAACTATTATCAATAGAACCAAACCTGGTAGAAAAAATGGCATACTTTTTATTAAATCCCTTCTTGGGTAATACGTAGAGGGAAAGCCCTGAATCTAAAATAGTGTAATATACTTTTTCCTCCAGGCTTTCATTTTCCTTGATCTGAAACTGCATTTATCCTTTTTCGCCCCTTTCTTCGTCATCCGGCGAGCGCAGAAAATAAACGGTATCCAGATACACTTTTTGGGCTATTTCTACTACATCCTCTTCCTTTATATCCTTTAAGCCCTCTATGAAGTAATCCACTCCATTTGCTCTTCCACTTACCAGACCATCCAAAAAAAAGTTTACCATATTATAAGGACTATCTCCGATTATTTTATACTGGTTAATCAGGCCGATCCTGGTATTTTCCATCTCATCACTAGAAATTTCACCTTTCCTGATAAGCTCTACCTGTTCTTTTATGATCTCCAAAGCCCGTTCGTAATTTTCAATATCTATACCAGAACCGATCAATTGGATTCCTTTATGCTTTTCCAGGCGGGAAAAAGCATAATATGCCAGACTGGCTTTTTCCCTGACATTTTGAAACAATTTAGAATGGGGAAATCCTCCTAAAATTCCGTTATAAAACAAGAGGGCAATATAATCATCATCGCTATAGGAATAGTTAGTACGATATCCCAGGTTAAGCTTCCCCTGATTGACCGGGAGCTTTTCCTGAAAATAACGCACCTTGCCCGGAGCATTCTTAACTTCTGTAGGGGGTATTTCACTAAGCTGGGAAGATTTTGATAAGGAAAACACCTGTTCTACCAAAGAATAAGTTTTTTCTGGCTCTAACTCCCCAACTATAATAATGTCGATGGGATTATCAGCAAGTAGATTGCGATAATATTGGTACAGCTCTTCCGAAGTAATTGCTTGCAATTCATCAGTTCCACCATATTTAAAAACTCCGAATCTTTCACTATAACACATTTCCTGTACACATCGCTCCATGGCATAGCTTATCTTGTCATTTATCAAGCTGTGGATTTCTTTTTCCAGTTGCCTCTTTTCCTGTTCTACGTAATTCTCCTTGAAGGCCCCATTTTCCAAGTTTGGATCGGTAATAAGATTTTTTAACAAATCCAACCCCTGGCGCAAAAGATCTTCTCCTGGAGCAAACTTATCATTTATAACCTCCAGAGAAAAGGAAAGAACCTGTCTTTCACCTTTTTTCAAAACATCTGCTGATAGTTCAGCCCCGTAAAGTTCCTCTAAACGCCTTTTCAAAACACGGTAGGTTGGAAAATCTCTAGTCCCTCGTTCTAATACTGCAGGCAAAAGTGCAGTTTTAGAAGCTAACTTTTTATCCAAGACCTGCTGGATAAACACGCTTACAAAAACAGTCTTAAACTTATCGGTTGGCAAAATATACGTATTGATATTATTCGGGACTGTTTTACTTTCTGAAAACAACAAATAAGATACATCCCTTTCTTTTTTAGCGATTTACTATATTTCCATGCGAAAATCAAGATCTCCTGCCAATAGAGAATATTTTTTAGGAGCATCACCTAAACATAATTAACGACCACCCAAATAAATGGTCCTGGTGATATGTGAAGAAAAATAAATTCTTGCATAAATATTTTATCTTTAATTGATGCTGATCCTTGTGCACTCCCTTACCCTGTTACGGTTTGACTTTATTAGAGGACGATGATATCATTAAAATACCTTGCGCCCGTGGTGAAAAGGATATCACGCAGGCCTCCGGAGCCTGAAGTCGGGGTTCGAATCCCTGCGGGCGTACATCATTACGGTGAGCGGCTCTTTATAGATGAAGAGTCGCTCTTTTATCCAAAAAACACTTTTTGAACAATATATTCAAGGAGGAGGCGTTAAACCGTGCATGGAGTAGAGCAAGAATTTTTTAATGCAGCCGACTACTTTCTGGATCGCAACATCAGGCAAGGCCGAGGACACAAAATCGCTGTCTATACAAAACACCGCAACTACACTTATAATGACATCCACAAAATGGCAAACAAAACCGCCAATGGATTTAGAGAACTTGGCCTCCGGATCGATGAAAAAGTGCTGATCCTTATGCAAGATGTACCGCAATTTTACGCAGTGTTTTGGGGAGCAATTAAAATCGGAGTGGTGCCTATACCAGTTAACACTATGCTCACCCCAGAAGACTATGAGTACTACCTCAACGACAGCCGTGTAAGGGCACTGGTGATCTCTGATGAAATGCATGACACAGTGCAGAACATAAAGGGGGAGTTACATTATTTGCGCGATCTGATAGTCATCTCAGAGATTCATGGAGCCCATATCCCTTTCAAACAAAAATACAAACAAGCCCCTACCATGCTAAAAACAGCACGCACTACCAAAGACGATGTAGGTTTCTGGCTCTACAGCTCTGGTTCTACCGGGCCTCCAAAAGGAGCTGTTCACTCCCAGTATGACATGGTTGTCACCTCTGATGCCTTCGCCAAAGGGGTTCTGGAATTAACTGAAGAAGATATCTGCTATTCCCCAGCCAGGTTGTTTTTTGCTTACGGCCTGGGAAACGGCATGTATTTTCCCCTTTCTACGGGTGCCTCTGCCGTTTTGGACTCCCGCCCTCCCACACCAGAAAATGTTTTCAAAAACCTGGAATATTTCCGGCCAACAGTTTTCTTCGGTGTTCCCACGCTATATGGACAAATGTTGAAATATAAAGAACAACAGGACCAGGAAAATGGAATAACACCTGACCCTAACGAAAATCACGAGTTTTCATCTGTAAGGATATGTGTGTCAGCAGGGGAAGCATTGCCGGAAGAGCTCTACCACCGCTGGAAAAAACGTTTTGGGATAGATATTTTAGACGGTATGGGATCTAGTGAGATGCTCCATATTTTTCTCTCCAACCGTCCAGGCGAAATAAAACCCGGATCCACCGGAAAACCGGTTCCGGGATACGAGCTGAAACTTGTGGATGAGCAAGGAGAAGAGGTGCCACAAGGCGAAATAGGAACATTGCTGGTGAAAGGTGACAGTGCCGCACAACAATACTGGCGCAAACGCGAAAAAACACGCATAACCATGCAAGGAGAATGGATAAATACGGGAGATAAATATTACATGGACGAAGATGGATACTACTGGTGTGCAGGTAGATCTGACGACATGTTAAAAGTCGGAGGAATCTGGGTATCTCCAGTGGAGATCGAAAATTGCCTGAACAGCCACCCCGCTGTATTTGAAACTGCCGTAGTCGGGCAGCCTGATGATAACAACCTGATTAAACCAATAGCCTTTGTTGTGCTCCGTGAGAACCGGGAGGAATCAGAAGATTTAAAAGAAGAATTAAAAAAGTGGGTTTTGGAAAGACTTGCCAAATACAAGCATCCTCGCTGGATAGAAATAGTTCCAGAGCTGCCTAAAAGCACCACCGGCAAGATCCAGCGTTTCAAACTTCGTCAAGTTTAATAAGAGACACTTTCATTCCCTTGAATCTTGAATTATTACTATGTCTGTCATATTCTCATAGTAAAAAGGAGAGAAACAACAGTGCATGATACCTCCAAAAAACTCTTCAAACTGGCAAAACCTTTTTTAACTGTCAGGCACAATCAAATACATACTGAAAACTGCTACAATTTTGCGCTGCGATTGCTGGAAAAGCTTGGTGGAAAGTCAAGTATTGTGTTGCCAGCTATCATTTTACACGATGTGGGCTGGAGTGCAGTTCCTACGGAACAGCACTTGCTAGCTTTTGGGCCCAAAGGATTTGATGAAAATATAAGGCGCATTCACGAAACAGAAGGAGCCAAAATTGCAGCAAGACTTTTGCAGGAAGTTTCTATAAAGGAAGAGCACAGATTAGAAATATGCAGAATTATAGAATCCCATGATTCCGGAAAAGAAGCATTTTCCATAGAGGAGAAGATAGTAAAAGATGCTGACAAACTCTTCCGCTTTTCCACAAAAGGTTTTTCCATCGATACAGAAAGATTCAATATAGATCCCCAGGAATACTGGGAAATGCTGCATCAATTTAAAGAGCAATGGTTTTTCACAGACCTGGCGAGGGAAATTGCGACCGAAGAGCTTCAAAAAGTGAAAAGCCAGTTACTAAGTTGACCCTCTCAAGCCTCTGCCTTGCTAACAGGAGATATCTTATTCATACAACCAATTATAAGTCAAGTAGGAATTCATGACTCTGGTAGTATACTGCCGTGTTTCCCTATAAGTTATCGCTGTGGGAAACCCGCCAGGCTCCTGGCCCAGGGGACTGCCACTCCAACGTCGCACATTGGATGAACCAGCATTATAGGCTGCAAGAGCCTTGTCATAGTCCTCATTAAAACTGTCCAACATGGCACGAAGATACCAGGCACCAAAACGAATATTGAGCTCAGGATCAAATAGATCCCCTGTACTGATCTCCATATCCATGCGCCTTGCTATATCCTGGCCTGTAGCGGGCATAACCTGCATCAAACCTCGAGCATCTGCAGAAGAAATCACCGCCGGTCGAAAATGACTTTCTTCACGCATTACCGCCCATATTAGATGGGGGTCAAGCTGATATTCGCCCGCTGCTTCTTCAACTTCTTCTTTATACGGTCTGGGGAAAGCAATTTGGTAACTTTTTGGACAGGGATGCATCTCTACTAACTCTATTCCCAATCTTACAGTTTTGAAATAATCTTCCCGCTGAAAATACCATTCTCCAAGAGATAGAAGCTCTTCCGGAGAAGCTATGTTCTCACCAATAGTTAGTTCCAATGAAGCCACCTCATCTCTTCCGCTTTCCCTATAAGCCTCTGCTCTATTAATAAAAGAAGGGGTCACTTGAGGTAAAGATTCCTCAGTTTCCCATTTAGGTTCTTTCCCCAGCCTTTCCAACCAGGCAGGTTCTGAGGAAAGATATTCCAAAAACTCTTCGGCTCGAGGGTCTTCCTCTCTGGAAAGAATAAGATAGGACCTGTAAGCAGCATCATCTTGTACGTATCCTACCCCCCTTGCTAACTGCATGTAAAGGGAAAGGGCTTTTTCAGTTTCTCCAAGTTCTTCCCACAGCCTTGCACCCCACCAACGCCCCGCCTGTTCTAGCGAAACACTAAAAGCTTCCGCTGCTTCAGTTTTCTCATCCATGGCATTAAAAATTATTCCCCTGCGGTAGTTACCCTCCAGGCCAGCTTCTTCATATAATGACAGTGCTTTTTCAGTTTCTCCCATCGCCTCCAGGCAACGGGCATAATACCATCCCAGACTGCCCACATCAGCCCCTCCATCTATTTCAGGCAATAGATATTCCTCTTGAGTTAAATCCTCCAATAGCGGCAATGCTTCTCTATAATCTCCCGTATTAACAAGGCCGGCCGCAAATAGATGTTTTAGCTCTGCAGCCCTATAATCTTCCCAATAAGGTTGCAAAAAACTAGTTAGTTCTCTATAATGTGATTCGTCATATAAATAGTGCGCAATCTCCAAAGGAGCAACCTCAAGCTCAAGCAAAGCTTTCTTGGCCTCATTATCAGGAAATAATCGGAAAAAATATTCTTTCGCTTCTTCCTCATAATTCATTTCCATTAAATGGAAAGCAAGTTCTTTTTCTACACTTGCAGTTTGGCGCAGGGCTAAGGCACTATGAAAAAGATCTCTCGCATCCTGTCCTTCTCTAGCATAAGAACGTGCCAACTCAAGTCCAGCCTTGTAACCTATGGCATCTTCTCGTTCTGAAAAAGCAAGCAAATCTTCTTCGTTCTCAGGAAAAGATTTTTCTAAAAGCTCTTCCAGGAAAAAAAGATCCCGTAATTCTTCAGCAAGTTCGGTTGAAGGTTTCTCCTCTGTCTTTTCTCCTGTTATTTTTTGTGCAAGTTCTTCAAAAAAAGTTTCCTTAAGGAGCCCTGGAGAAAAGAACAATAAGTAAACTGCTACCGCTAACACAGTAGACAGTATAAAAATGTTCATTTTAAAAAATTTAAACATTAAGAGTTCCCTTCTTTTGGATAATATGGTTTTCCAATTTCATTTTACCTGCCAAAGATCTAAGAAAGTTCGATTCACTTCTTCTTGAATTGTGCTTAACTTAACACAGGCCTTACATCCTGTCAACGAAAAGATGTAGTCATATACTGGGCAAACTAAGAAGAAATATTATATCATTTAATATTTAATAAACGCTTTCCTGCTTTTTGTCCCCTTGATCACCTCAATAAACTCTGTTACAATGTATTTTCCAAGAAAATAAAAAACCTAATATATTGGGAGGTAATCATGGATATCGAAGAAGAAAATGGAAACATTAATGGAGAGGAACATGGAAATATTAGTAAAAATGACGGGAAGAAACCATTTAACTATAAAATAATTATCATTGCTGCTATTGCCCTGATGGCAGGAGTATTGGTGGGAGGGTTTTTTATTAACCTAGCTCCTGGCATGGCCGGCCTAGCAGGAGAAAGTGAAGAAGATGAAGTTACAATAAACGACGAGATAGAGGCTGAAGAAGAAGTGAACGGTTTTGAAGAAGCCAGGCCTCACCTGGAGGAGCAGTTAAAACAACAAAAAGAACAAGAACTGCTGATAGAACACTTGGAGGATCTTAAAGCGGCCAGCGAAATTGAAAAATCCCTGGAAGTAATCGGCCAGGGTGATGAAAACGCGACCATAGCCACAGTCAACGGTGAAGAGATCAAAAAAGACGAGTTAATAGAAATAGAAGAACAACAAATACAGCAACTTGAGATGCAGGGAATGGATCCTGAAAGTGAGGAAATCTCCGCGATGTTGGAACAACAAAGGGAAGATATTCTGGAAAACCTTATTAGCACGGTTGTATTAAAGCAAAAAGTTGAGGAAGAAGATATTGCCGTAAGTGATGCAGAAATTGAAGAACAATATCAACAAATTGCGCAACAGTTCGGCGGGGAGGAAATGCTGGAACAGCAGATGGAAACAGAAGGTTTAACCAGGGACGAGCTGGAAGAACAAATTGCTGAACAACTTCCGATACAAATTTACCTGGAAAGTTATGTTGATGAACAGTTATCCCCCGAGGACCTGGAATTCTCAGAAAAAGAACTAAGAGAGATGTACGAATTACAACAGCAGCAACAACAGATGCAAATGCCAGTTCAATAAAAAAATATTATTTGAAATTTGATTTTTGAAAAACATAAAAAAAGTCCAACTACCAAGCCTGTAAGTACTTACAGGCTTGGTATATTTCTACTTTACGTCTACTTTACGAAGGAGAAGAGAAAAATGGAAACTCATCTATCAGGAAACGATTTATTCAACCATGATCTTTTCACTGCACTTGCCAAAACTGCGGAAAAAAGCAACTATATTAACCCCCAGATGTATGAGAAATATAATGCCAAGAGGGGTTTAAGAAACATTGACGGCACTGGAGTTCTGATTGGCCTCACTGAAATCGGAGACGTGCGTGCCTATATTATAGACGAAGGAGAAATAGTTCCCCAAGAAGGAAAGCTGTATTACCGCGGAGTTGAAATTACGGATATGGTAAAAGGTTTCCAGGAAGAGCAAAGACACGGCTTTGATGATGTTTGTTTCTTGCTTTTATTTGGAAAATTGCCGAATACGGTAGAGTTGAAATACTTTAGGGAATTGCTGGGGGATAGTAGGACTCTTCCGGAGAGATTTACTGAAGATATGATTTTGAAAGCGCCCAGCAAAGATATTATGAACAAACTGGCCAGAAGCGTGTTAGCCGCCTATTCCTATGATGAAGCGGCAGAAGAAACCAATGTTGCGAACGTGCTCAGGCAATCCATTGAACTTATTGCCCGTTTCCCAACTATGGCTGCTTACGGTTATCAAGCCAGGGCACATTACTTTGGCAATGAGAGTTTATATATTCATAAACCCCAAAAAGGATTGAGCTCCTCTGAAAATTTTTTACACATGATTAGAGCTGATAACCAGTACAGCAAACTGGAAGCAGAAGTATTAGATCTTGCCCTGGTTCTACATGCCGAACACGGTGGAGGGAACAATTCTGCTTTTACCACCCACGTTGTTTCTTCCACAGATACGGACACATACTCGGTAATTGCTGCTGCCATTGGCTCCTTAAAAGGTTCCAAACACGGTGGAGCAAATATCAAAGTAATCAATATGATAGAGGATATCAAAAAAAATGCTCAGCACTGGGATAATGAAAAAGAGGTTGAAGATTACCTGGTAAAAATAATTAGGAAAAAGGCCTTTGATAAAACGGGGTTAATATATGGCATAGGACATGCGATTTATACTCTCTCTGATCCCAGAGCCCTATTACTAAAAGAAAAGGCCAGAGAACTATCCCGTGAAAAGGGTATGGACAAAGAATTCATGCTATACAGCATTATTGAAAAAACAGCCCCCCGTGTAATAGCCGAAGAACTCAAGATCAACAGACCTATTCCTGTAAACGTGGACTTTTTTTCTGGATTTGTCTACCAAATGTTAAATATTCCCATTGAATTATTCACACCTATTTTTGCCATATCCAGAATTTCCGGCTGGTCTGCACATAGAATTGAAGAAATTGTAAGTGGAGGCAAAATCATCCGCCCTGCCTATAAAAACGTCATCCCAAAGAGCAGCTATATCCCCTTAAACCAGCGCTAATCATTCGTGCCTCTAGAGTGGCTGTAAGTCTTTAATAAAGTTGATAATAAGCTTGGTAACAACATCCGGTTGTTCCAGCATGACCTGGTGAGCTGCATCCTCGATTATATTTAAGCTAACCTCTTTTATATTTTCCGCCATGTACTCAGAAAGTTGTGGTGGCGTGTTAATATCCTCGACACCGCAAATGATAGAGGTGGGCGCGGAAATATTATGAAGACCTTCCGCATGGAAGCGGCTGCAGGCCAAAAAATCCAGGTAGCGAGCCCAGGGATCGCTTTGGTGTGCTTCTTGAAATATTTTTTCCACAAGGTGCTCCGGTGCAGAATGAGCAAAACTGGCACGGGCCCATTCCCTTGTATACTCTCCCCTTTTATAAGCTTCCAGCCGCTCAGGGTCAATCTCAAAACGGGGTCCAGAACTGACAATAACCAACGCGGTAGTTAATTGAGGGTACTTCAAAGCAAAATCAAGAGCAATAGCTCCTCCCATAGAGTGCCCTACTATTACCAGATTATTCAAACCCATAGCTTCCGTAATTTCCTTTACCCATTCGCGGTAAAGAAATATCTGCCCACATGCTTCTCCGCCGGACTGACCGTGACCAGGCAAATCTGGCGCAACAACATAATAGTCCTCAGGGTGTTCTTGGCCAATTTGTTCCACCTGGCTTATCCAACGCCCGGCATTTCCTCCTGCCCCATGTATGAAGACTATGTTTTTTTGCGAACTCGATTTTTGGCCAGACTCTTGATAGCTGATCTCTACTCCTTTAACTTTGCAAAAAGGCATTTTAAATCTTTACCTCCATCTCATTATTTTATGATATTAAATGCAGCTATAGCTTCCCGGGCCAACCTTAATATAGAAAGCTATTTATCCTCCGGTTTTTCTTCCTTGATACCTGACTGGATAAACCTTTCAAACCTTTTTGCATCATGGATCCACATCTGTTTAGTATGTGCAATCGTTATACCCTTAATCAGAGAAACAGTCATTATAACCAGTATAATTGAAAGAGGAAGACCTGCGCTTATCACAGCGGTTTGCAAAGCTTCCAGGGCCTTTTCTCCACCGATCAAAAGCAGGACGGCAGCGATAAGTCCTTCCAAAGCACACCAGAAAACCCGCTGCCTGGCAGGAGTATTGATCTTGCCTCCAGAGGTCAATTTATCTACCACAAGGGACCCTGAATCGGAAGAGGTTATAAAATAGATGATTACAAGGACCGTCGCAAGGATAAACATGGCCATCCGTGCCAAATCTGCCAGCACCGGCATGCTTAAGAAGCTGATCATTTCAAAAAGGGCAACGGGGAGGTCATCCTGCACCACGTTAAAAAGAGCGCCGCCTATGGAGCTGTCTATGGATATCGCAGTTCCTCCAAAAACGGAGAGCCAGAAGAAGGAAAGCAAGGAAGGTACTATTAAAACCCCCAAAATTAATTCCCTGACAGTCCTTCCCTTAGATATCCGGGCTATAAACATCCCCACAAAGGGCGACCAGGAGATCCACCAGGCCAGGTAAAAAATAGTCCAATCTCCCTGCCAGGAGCCATTCCCGGTGGAGATATAAAAAGCCTCCGTCACAATATTGCCGAAGTATAATCCAAGAGCATTGGAGAAAAGGCGCAAGATATACCCTGTGGGACCCAGGAGGAAAATGATAAGCATAAAGATAAAGGCGATCTTCATATTTAGGGTGGCCAAGAACTTGATTCCTTTATCAATCCCGGCCAGTACCGAAATAATAGCGATCAAAGTTATCACGCCGATTAAAATGATCTGCATGACAACGTTAAAACCAATACCCGTCATGTAATCCAACCCGCTATTAATCTGTTGGATCCCCAATCCCAGGGAGGTGGCCAGGCCAAAAAGCACCGATAACACTGCAAAGGTATCTATCAGATCTCCCAGTGGGCCATAAATTTTATCTTTCAGTAAAGGATAAAATACGGACCGTAAAGATAAAGGAAGCTGTTTGTTGAAGGCGAAAAAAGCCAGCCCTAAAGACATTAAAGCATAGATACCCCAAGGATGTAATCCCCAGTGAAAAAAGGTTGTAGCCAGGGCCGTGTGTGCTGCCTCGGAGCCTCCAAAAACGGGAGGAGTGTTAACAAAATGGTGCAGGGGCTCGCCTACCGCCCAAAACATAAGGCCGATCCCCATGCCCGCGGAGAGAAGCATTGAATACCAGGCAAAATTGCTAAACTCTACCTGAGCATATACGCCGCCGATTCTTACCGTGCCCAGCCTGGACAAAGCCAGGAAAAGGCAAGCGAGGATAAACAGGTTGCTGGATAGAATGAAGACCCAGTCAAAATTTGTAACGATGATTACGTTAATATATTCAAACAACCTGCTTGCCAGGTCTAAATTAAAAAGTGCAAACAGGGAAAAAACTACTACAAAAAAGCCACTTGCAAAAGATACAATAGCGTTCAGCTCTAAACCGAACCTGGTAAAGTTTCGCGGAAATATTTTTTCTTCACATAATTCCCTGCCTTCTTCAGCTTTCATTAACAAGATCTCCTTTCTTTAATTCTTAATAAAGTTCTTCAAATGGCTATGTTATTCCTTGTATTATTGATAATTTTTCACTAAGAGCTTTTGTTATTGAACCTTTTTATAATATGGTTTGCAGGGAAAATTATTTTTATGGCGAATACAATGATGCAGAAATATAGAAAGCCTACTGAATAACCGTTTATAGGATCTCGGCATTAATGTTTCCAATAACGCACAGGAGGAGGTGTGCTATCTCAGCAGGAACCTTATGCATGGATGTTTTATGCCAATTTGTTTTTAATGTTTTTGCAAAAGGTTTGATATTTTTCTGTTTAATAGTTTTTGACTGCTTTAGCAGCAAACCGACCTACTACCGGATAAAAGAACGGTGGGGGTAAAGTTTTTAAAGGAGGATTTCATTCAATGTATGAAAAAGCGTTTATTCCATTCCGTGGCTATTACAGTTCTCCGTTTGCACGCTGGCAGGGCAGCCTGCAAAATGACAATGCTATCGAGCTGGGGGCGGTCACTGCCAAGCGGTGGCTTGATTCAAAGAATTTTGACCCGGCAATGATCGATTACGTTGTTTTTGGAAAGACAATAGGGCAGCTCCACACATTCTATGCATCCACCTGGGCCGGCGGCATGCTGGGGGCAGAACAAGTTCCTGCTTTGCATATTTCTCAAGCTTGCTCCACATCTACCACATGTCTCAATTATGCAGCTATGAACGTGGAAACAGGAAACCTTGACCTGGCTTTCTGTCTTATGACGGACCGTTCCTCCAACGGACCTCATACGGTCTGGCCTAACCCCTTGGGACCGGGTGGCGAAGTAATCTCCGAAAATTGGTTGATGGATAACTTCAATGCCGACCCCTGGGTGGGACTTCCCATGATCAAGACAGCGGAGAATACTGCTTGCTCAATTGAAGGAGTTACCAAAGAACTATGTGATGAGGTCGCCCTTCGTCGTTACGAGCAGTACCAGGAATCTCTCGCCAATGACCGCGAATTCCAGAAACGTTATATGTTCCCCGTGGAATATAAGATCAGCAGGAAAAAAAAGGGCACCCTGGAAGCCGACGAAGGAGTCACGCCAAGAACTAAAGAAGGCCTGGCTTCCCTTAAGGCGTTCCTACCAGACGGCGTGCACAGCTCTGGAGTCCAAACCCATCCTGCCGATGGCAACTGTGGTTTTATCGTTACCACCAAGGAAAAAGCACAGGAACTTAGTGCGGATAAAAACGTGGAGATTCAAATTGTCTCCTACGGTTTTACCAGAGTAGATAAAGGCTTTATGGCTGCGGCACCCGTCCCTGCAGCGGAAAAAGCATTAGAACTTTCAGGACTTACCCTTAAAGATATAAAAGTGATTAAAACACATAACCCCTTTGTTGCCAATGATATATATATGTCTAAAAAAATGGGGTTAGATCCCATGAGTTTCAACAACTACGGCAGCTCTATGATTTTCGGCCACCCGCAGGGACCCACCGCAGGCCGCTGCATTGCCGAAATGATCGAAGAATTAGTCATACTGGGTGGTGGATACGGACTCTTTACCGGATGCGCTGCCGGCGATACAGGCGCCAGCCTTATTGTTAAGGTGACCGGTTAATCTATAAACTGTGGGATTTTATTTATTGTTTGCTTTAGCATTTTAATAATACGCCCTTTTAAAAAGGATGCTTCCTTAGACAAGGAAGCATCCTTTTTCTGCAATTATTTGTTTGGAAAGTTTGCGGCATAAAAATGGTGCACCTGGGAGGGATCGAACCTCCGACACCCGGATTAGGAATCCGGTGCTCTATCCCCTGAGCTACAGGTGCACTAATATAATAACATCATAGTTTTCGATGTTATTATATTATTATTTTCGGAGAAAATCAACCCTAACTGTTAATATGAATTATTCTATTATTTTTCTTATAATATCCTTTTTAGGGAAGGTTTTTTGCTTTTATAGGAGAATCTTTAATAGAAAAGACTGAGGACTCTATAGCGGTATAACTAAGTCTGCGTATCATAATATTTTGAACCGTATTTGAAATTGGGGGTGGTAGTGGTGCTTTATGTGCCGCTGCTTGTATTGATAGCCCTAATCATCCTGGCATTATTTTTCAAGGGAATTATGCTTTTTATCAGGTTAATTCTCGTCCTGCTATTAATTGGGCTAATTCTTTTTCTGGCTTCCCGATACTTGATTTAACAATATAAAATATTGTAAATGCTTATTTTAAAAATCATAATACTCACCTCATCGTCAGATTAATGAAAACAGGCAAGAATTATGAAGTGGACAAGGAATTACGTATTTGCAATATTTGTTTAAAATCGTTTTTATTGGCTGAAAATTGTTTTATAGGTCTTTTTTATTACCTGGAACTTCTCAGTTCTTCGTTTCTATTATGAGAAAAATGACTTGATTCCATATACTATTTGTGATAGAGTTAACATAGATTATTTTCAGAATGTTCCAAGGGG
>CAZMLU010000020.1:0-26326 GCA_964567295.1 uncultured Desulfovibrionaceae bacterium | reverse complement strand
CCTAACTGCCACCTAACTGCCACCTATCTGCCCCTATCTTCCTTCTTTCTTTTTACCTTTTTTCCAAACTAGACTGATAAAAAAGTTGAAGTTAAAAAGCTTTGAACGCTTCGATTATTTTATCTTTTTGAGGATGTGCGTAATCAAAAATTTCTAGCCCGAAAAGCATTATATTACCATTCATTGCAACTGGAATCTCCATATCCATCGCGTGGTCCAAAAAAATTCCGGTGTTATGTGCATCTTCCAGGCTTTTTGCCAATTCTTCATCGGCTGTTGCCGGGTCAAAAAGGTAAAGTTCAACCCCACCTCCCTCAACTTCCAGGCCTATCCCTGCAACTGCCCCAATCATGTCGTAAGCTTTAGGGTGAACATCTTCTACATCAAGGCCCACATCATTAAAATGATCAACTACCGCCGCCAATTCGTTTGAAATTTCTTCTTGTGCAAGTTCCTCCACACGTCCGGCCATTTCTTCGAGCTCTGCGAACTCTTCAGATTCCATATATTCCTCGAGTTCTTTTTCTAGCTCTTTCAGTTCTTTTTCCGCCTCAGAAGCTGTACCGCAGCCTAAAGCACTAAGAACCAATCCAAACACCAGCACCACAATCAGACAAAGTTTCACTAATACACCCCCCTGTTAATTCTAAAAACAAATTTTTCCCCAAACATCCTTTTCATAAAAATAGAGTATATCCCCACCTTCCCCACTTTCTCTACTTTCTCCACCATCTTCGCAATTTCTTTTCGTTACTTCACGACAAAAAGCACTCTGTTGTCGGAGTGAAAATATTACCTTTTAATTAGAATATAGTAAATTAAGGGAAGAATCCATCATACGAAAGTAGGATTTTTCTGGCGTGGCAAATTATTCGAAATATTTCCAATCCTTATTCACGATCTCCTTGATTAACTTAAAAGCCCTTCTTTATGGGATTATTTATCACAGCACAATAGTACTACAGCGAAACCTGTGGACATAAACAATCACAAGTAGTAAAATACCCTTAAGATGCTCCTGTGAAGGAGATGAGCAGGTTATAAAGGAGGGAAAAAGTATGCATACTTGTGCCGTGATACTGGCAGCAGGAGCAGGGACCCGCATGAAATCAAGGCTGCCCAAGGTCATGCATCCCCTCTGCGGAGAGCCCATGCTCCGGCATGTTACGCGAACTGCCGGAGCGGTAACAGATACAAAGGTGGCAGTAGTGGGGCAGGGAAGTGAAAATATCCGGGAATTTTTTGGTGAAGAGTTTATTTATGTTTTACAGGAGCAGCAGCTGGGAACGGGACATGCCTTGCTGCAAGCGCTACCGCATCTGCCCGAGAAAGGACGGGTGCTTGTTCTTTGCGGAGACACCCCCCTCCTAAAGGGACAGACCTTAAGAGAGATGCTAAATTATCACGTTGCCCAAAAAGCTTCAGCAACGGTGCTGACCGCTGTCTTGGACGACCCCACTGGTTATGGCCGTATCATCAGGGATGAGGCAGGTAGCGTAAAAGCCATAGTGGAGCAGATGGATACTTCCCGGGAGGAACGTGCCATAAGGGAGATAAATACGGGCAGCTACTGTTTTGAAGCAGAAGCTTTAAGGGAGCATCTCCCCCTTCTCAAACCCAATCCCCAAAAAGGGGAATATTACTTGACGGATCTTTTGCCCCGTATGCTGGAGAACGGTTTGGGTCTAGAAGCCTATATCTTGCCGGAAGCGGAGCAGGCTTTGGGGATCAACGACAGGGTGCAGTTGGCCCGGGCCACGGAGCTTATGCGTGTAAATATCAATGAGGAGTTGATGTTGGCGGGAGTGACTATGCTGGATCCCTCCTCTTGTTACATTGACGCAGGTGTTACAATAGGTATGGATACTGTTATCTATCCTCAGACCATCCTGGAGGGGAAAACGCAGGTGGGAGAAAACTGTCTTCTGGGACCTGGCACCCATCTTCTGAATAGCAAGCTGGGAGACGGAGTTACCTGCAAGCAGTCCGTAGTAGTGGAGAGCTCTATCGGTGAAGGTTCCCAGGTAGGTCCTTTTGCTTACCTGCGCCCGGGAAGTGTAATAGGCTCCCAGGTGAAGATAGGTGATTTTGTGGAGGTCAAGAACAGTAGCATCGGGAAGGGCAGCAAGGTGTCTCACCTCAGCTATGTGGGAGATGCCAATATAGGGGAGCGCGTCAACATGGGCGCCGGCAGCATAGTAGTCAATTATGACGGACGCCACAAGTACGTTACCAAGATTGAGGAAGGTGCCTTTATCGGTTGTAACAGCAGCCTGGTATCGCCCCTTTCCATAGGTAAAGGCGCTTTTATCGGCGCGGGTTCAACCATTACCAGGGACGTTCCCGCAGGTTCGCTCACCCTTTCACGTGCGCGTCAGGAGGTTAAAGATAATTTGGCCGAGAGATTTTTGGGGAAAAAAGAAAAATAGCAGGAAAAGAATTTCCCTGTATCGAAACGTAATTATCTGGCCTCACTGGGCCGGGAAGTTAATAAGGTGGGGAGGATAATGCGGTGCTTGATGAACAGGACTTGAAGGTTTTCACGGGGACATCAAACCATTCTCTGGCTGAAGAAGTGGCCCGCTATATTGGATTAGCTCTGGGTGTAGGAGAAACAAAATGTTTTAGTGACGGAGAGACCGCCATATCCATCGGGGAGAGCGTAAGGGGTTGTGATGTTTACATCATACAGTCCCTTTGCAATCCTGTGAACGACAATCTCATGGAACTGCTCATTTTTCTGGATGCCTTTAAAAGGGCTTCTCCCAGGAGAGTTAACGCGGTGATCCCCTATTATGGCTATGCACGGCAGGACCGCAAGATGAGGGCCCGCGATCCCATCACAGCCAAGCTCATAGCCGACCTGATTACCAGCGCCGGTGCCGAACGGGTCATTGCCATGGACCTTCATGCGGGTCAGATACAGGGCTTTTTCAATATCCCCGTAGATCACCTGCTTGGTATGCCCATTATCGCGCGTTACTTTTTGCAGAAAAAGATTGACAACGGGGTGGTAGTTTCACCGGATCTCGGGGGAATGACCCGCGCCAGGGATCTGGCGGAGAGGCTGGGAATGAGCCTTGCAGTAATCGATAAACGCAGGTCTGCTCCGAATGTATCGGAAGTGATGAATATTATCGGTGAAGTAGATGGAAAAGAGGCTATCCTGATCGATGATCTGATCGATACTGCGGGAACCATTACCCAGGGGGCCGAGGAGCTCATTAAACGCGGTGCAAAAAAAGTATACGCCTGCTGCACCCATCCTGTCCTGTCAGGGCCGGCCCGTGAGCGCATTATGGATTCCTCCATCAATGAATTGGTGGTAACCAACACTATTCCCCTAAACAACAACATGAAGCTGGACAAGATTAAGGTCTTGTCAGTAGCGTCCCTTATCGGAGACGCTATTATTCGCATTAATGAGGGAAAGTCTGTAAGTGAATTGTTTGACTAGTTCAAACGTTAAAGAGCATAGTTTCAAAGTTTAAGGAGGTGGGTTTCCGGACGAAAGGACCGGAAGCATTATGGAGAGAACAAAGATAGCGGCCTTGCCAAGAGAGAAAGGAAGCAAGGGTAGTAGAAAGCAATTGCGCCGGGAAGGTGATGTCCCTGCCGTAATTTACGGTCGGGGAGGAGATGCTTATATGGTAGCCCTGAACAGCGTGGAGCTGAAAAGGGCGCTGCAAACCAGTGCAGGAGCTAACGTTGTCCTGGATATGGAAATTAAGAGTCCTGATAAGCCCTTTGTGGAGACAGTTATGCTGAGGGAGCTGCAAAGGCACCCTATCCAAAGAGATCTTTTGCTCCACGCAGATCTGATCAGGATTTCCATGACCGAAAAACTGGAGGTAAGCGTTCCTCTTAACTTTGTCGGTGAACCTGAAGGCGTTAAAGAAGATGGGGGAGTTATGCAGATCTCCTTGCGGGAAATCAATGTGCTCTGCCTACCCGGCGATATACCGGGGCATATTGATGTGGATGTCCAGGAGATGAAGATCGGTGATTCCCTTAACGTGGAAGATTTGCAGCTGCCCTCCGAGATTGAGGTTTTGGATGATCCAGTGGAAAATATTGCCTCGGTACTGCATCCTACCACCGAGGAAGAATTAGAAGCACTGGAAGGGGAAGAAGTCGAAGAAGCAGCCGAAGTCGGAGAAGAGATTTCCGGAGGAGAAGGCGAGGAGAAAGATACAGAGGAGTAAGGGTATGCGTGCTGCGCTGCGGTATCTGCGGCGGTTATTGACCGGTAAGCCCGGCTTGAAGTACCAGGAGCAAGCTGACCTTGCTAACGAGGTGTTTTCTTTGTACCTGCTTGTTGGGCTGGGAAATCCGGGCCAGAAGTATGTCTTTAGCAGGCATAATGTCGGTTTTTGGGTGATTGACGAACTTGCCGATAGAAGCAGGGCAAGCCTGGAGGAGATAAAGTACCAGGCTTGCTTTACTCCTGCGCCTATCGCGGGTGTAGATGTAGTACTTGCCAAGCCCCTTACCTATATGAACCGCAGCGGAATTGCTGTGGGTTCTCTTATGCGCCGTTTTTCGCTTCGGCCTGAGAAAGTGTTGGTGATCTACGATGACATGGATCTGCCCCTGGGGAAAATGCGCCTGCGTCCCGCCGGAGGAAGCGGCGGGCACAGAGGCATGGCTTCCGTTATAACGGCCCTGGGCAGTGAAGCGGTTCCCCGCTTGCGCTTGGGAATTGGCCGGCAGGAGGGTGAGCAAGGCAAAGAGAATAACCCCGCCTATGTGCTTTCCTCCTTTGCTCCCGAAGAAGAGGAGATAATGGGGGAAACTGTGGCGAAGGCGGCCGATGCCGTAGAGGTTTTCCTGGCAGAGGGTATTCAGGCAGCGATGAACAGGTACAATTAACTTTTCTTTTATCATCGTTATTACCACCAGGGTTTTGAAAATATTGAACGGAGACGGGCTTTGACTTTGGTTAAAGTCCTTTTCCCATTTATATTATTTTGGGGCAGGAGGTTAAAATTTTGCCGCATTTTTTACTGCAAAAATTGCAGGAAGATCCTTCCTTCATCCAACTGCGGGATAGTGCACCGGAGGCCAGTGCGCAAATGGTGCCCGGCCTGGAAGATTCGCAGCGAAGCTTTCTTATAGCCGCTCTTTTTAGAGATGCAGAAGCAGCTTCACTGGTCTTGACCAGCGATATACCCCGGGCAGAGCGCATTTTCGAAGAGCTGAAGGGTTTCGTGGAGGAGGAAGAGGTCTATTTTTTCCCTGGGAAAGATTTTTTTTATGCAGGTGAAGTACTTACCCAGAGCAAAGAGATAATACAGCAGCGGATCATGGTCCTGGAAAGGCTGGCGCTCGGCGAAAAGGTGCTTGTGGTTGCGCCGGTTTCGGCCGTGCTGGGGAAGCTTACCCCATTGGAAACCTGGAAGAATAAGCAGCTGCAGTTTCGTCCGGGAGATAAAGTAAATTGGGAAGAGATGCTAAGAGTGCTGGTAGAGATGGGTTATGAAATGTGCGATCTTACAGAAAGCCAGGGTTCTTTCAGTGTCAGGGGCGATATAGTCGACATCTATCCCTTTCATACGCCGCACCCGCTGCGCATCTCTTTTTTTGACGATGAGGTGGAATCCATCCGCTACTATGATGTGGAGAGCCAGCGTTCCCTGGGAGAAACGACTGAAATCAATATCCTTCCGGCCAGGGAATTGATACTGGATGAGGCGGCTCGAAACAGGGGAATTGAGTCCCTGCGCCGTGAGATAGGAGCGGTGGATAAACAGCTTAAGAACAGGGAGCGGCAGGAGGCCGCCGATAGGCTGCGCACCCGTGTGGAAAATCTTATTTTAAGGCTGGAGAGCGGCGGCTATTTCGAAGGCCTGGAACAGTACATCTCCTATTTTTACCGGAACCCGGATTCGCTGCTGGACTATTTTTCCCCGCAGGGCTATCTATTCTGGGACGAGCCGGATCAGGTGGTTTCAGAGACAAATTCCCTGCTGCGCGAATTGCAGGAACACCAGGCCGATATTTTGGAGCAGGGGGATATACTGCCGGGGCAGGTTGAGATATGTTTTGGGCTCCAGGAATTAGTGGAAAGAAGCTTTCTGAGGATCATAGCCTTTAGCTATGTCTCCATGAAACTTCCTTACGTGAGAGTGACCGGAAGCACAACTATCCAATCCCGCACCGTTCCTTCGTTCCAGGGGCGCCTGGATCTGCTGCAGGAAGAGATACAAAACTGGTGGTCCCAGGGATTTGAAGTGTTTTTGATGTGCGACGGAGAGAAGCGTGCCCGGGAGATGGAGCGGCTTTTGGGAGAACACGGGATTAATGTTTCTTTTCCGGGAGTTGAGGGAAGCCTTAAAATAATCAACGGCAGGCTGGAAAACGGTTTTGTCATGCCTTCTTTAAAGCTGGCCGTGTTGGCGGATAAGGAGATCATTCCTCGTGTTCGCAAAAAGAAAACCTGGACCGGGCATAAGGAGCGGAGCAAGGGTGAAATGGTGCGGGACCTGCAAGAGCTCCAAGCCGGTGACCTGGTAGTCCACGAACAGCACGGAATCGGGCGCTATATGGGTCTGCGCACTTTGGATGTAGATGGGGTTACGCATGATTACCTCTTTATCAAATACTCAGGTGAAGATAAATTGTATCTTCCTGTGGATCAGATCGACTACCTGCAGAAATATATGGCCGGTGAGGGAAGGCCGCCGAAGATATACTCCCTGGGAGGGCAGGAGTGGGCGAGGGTAAAAAAGCGCGTCAAGGCTTCTGTGCAGGAACTGGCCCAGGAGCTGCTTTCTTTGTATGCTTCGCGGGAGTCTGTTAAAGGTCATGCCTTCTCCCCCGATCATCCCTGGTATAATGATTTTGTCGATAAATTCCCCTACGAAGAAACAGCCGATCAGCTGCGGGCTATCGAAGAGGTTAAAACCGACATGGAGAAGGAACGCCCCATGGACCGCCTTCTCTGCGGAGACGTGGGCTACGGTAAAACGGAGGTGGCCCTTAGGGCGGCTTTTAAAGCGGTGATGGATGGCAAACAGGTGGCCTTCCTTGTCCCCACCACTATTTTAGCCCAGCAGCATTACAACACTTTCAAGGAGCGCTTTGAAAACTTTCCCGTGAAGGTTGAACTTTTAAGCCGCTTTCGCAGCGCAGCGGAACAGAAAAATGTGGTAAAGGGGTTAAAGGCAGGAGTGGTGGATATTGTTATCGGTACCCACCGTATTTTCTCCAAGGATATGGAGCTCCATAATCTGGGGCTTCTAGTTATCGATGAGGAACATCGCTTTGGTGTTCGCCACAAGGAAAAACTCAAGCTGCTGCGGAAGCATGTAGATGTGCTAAGTATGACCGCTACACCTATTCCCAGGACCCTGCACATGGCCCTCTCAGGGGCCAGGGATCTTAGCGTGATCGATACCCCGCCCGAGAATCGTTACCCTGTGCAAACGTATGTCGTAGAGTATTCTCAAAACCTGATCAAAGAGGCCATCCAGAGGGAGCTAAACCGTGGCGGCCAGGTTTTTTTCATATACAACAGGGTCCAGACTATAGACAAATGGGCTGCAAAGCTGCAGGAAATATTTCCCGAAGCCAGGGTTGTAGCAGCCCACGGCCAGATGTCCGAACATAAGCTGGAGGAGGTCATGCACGATTTTCTCCACCGCGAGTATGACATTCTTATCAGCACCACCATTGTGGAGGCGGGGCTCGATATTCCCAACGTGAACACCATGGTCGTCTATGATGCCGACCGCTTCGGGCTGGCGCAGCTTTACCAGTTGCGTGGCCGCGTGGGACGCTCCAGCCGCATGGCTTACTGCTACCTTACCTACCGCAAGCATAAGGTTATGGCGGAGGATGCTGCCAAGCGCCTCAAGGCCGTCAAGGAATTTACCGAACTGGGTTCCGGTTTTAAGATAGCGATGCGCGATCTTGAGATCAGGGGGGGCGGCAATATACTGGGGCCCGAGCAGCATGGCTTTATGATGGCCGTCGGCTATGAACTTTACTGCCGCCTCTTGGAACAGGCCGTAGAGACTATGAAAGGGGGAGAGGAAGCGAAAACCAGGCCTTCTGCGCCCAAGGTAGATTTGCCCGTAAGTGCCTACCTGCCTTCTTCTTACGTTTCCAACCAACAGCAGAAGATCGAGCTCTACCGACGCATAGCGACCCTGGAGAGCAGGGAAGAGCTTAAGGAGATGATCGAAGAAGTAAAAGACCGTTACGGGCGGTTGCAAAAGCCCGTGGAAAACCTCTTCCTGGTCATGCGGCTGCGCCAGTTAGCCGCGGAGAAAGCGGTAGAAAGTATTGAGCAGAAAAAGGGACAGACCATCGTTAAGTTTCAAAAGGAGAGAAGCTTTGAGGGAGATCGGCTTTGGGAACTGGCAAACCGATACCGCCAGCACATTTCCGTCCAGGCAGGAAAAGGAGTCTCTTTAAAGATAAAAGCAGCTTCCGCAGAAGAGAAGCGCTACTTGAAGTTCTTAATCAAGGTACTGGAGGAAGTGAGCTGAAAAATTAAGCTTAGGAAGTGAGCGAGGCACGATAATAACATTTTTACGAAGGGGGAAATGATGATGAAATTTGCAATATTGGGAGGGGGACACGGTGGTGTTGCCATGAGTGCCCACCTCACCCTGGAAGGACACCAGGTTAATCTTTTCCAGGTCCCTGAGTTTGAAAAGCAGTTTGCCAGGATCAAGGAGACCCAAACGGTGGAACTAAGTGGTGTGGCGGGAGAAGGAAGCGTTCGCTTGAGGTGTGCCACTACTGATATTGCCGAGGCCATGGAAGATGTGGAGCACGTGCTGATAGTTGTTCCTGCCTTTGCCCAGGCCAGGATGGCAGACCTGTGCGGGCCTTACATAAAGAGCGGCCAGTTTGTCTATGTTATTCCCGGAGGTTTTGGCAGCCTTATCGTTTATCGTAAGCTGCAAAAAAGCGGAGCGGGTAAGGACATTGTGGTAGCGGAGACCTCCACCCTTCCTTACGGTGCCAGGATGACGGGAGAAAACAGCGTCATCGTGCATATCAGAACGGTCAACCTTCCCATGGGGGCCCTGCCGGCGGGTAAAACGGAGGAAGCGGCGAGCTTGCTTCAGCAGATATTTCCCGAGGTTTCACCCTGTAAGAACATTTTAGACGCTGCCTTGAGCAATACCAATCCCGTAATCCACGTGGCGCCCTCCATTCTGAATACAGGCCGAATCGAATATGCGGATGACTTTTTCCTCTATAAAGAGGGGATGACTCCCTCCGTGCGAAAAGTAATGGTGGCGGCAGATAGGGAAAGGGTTGCGGTAAGAAAGGCTTGCGAACTGGCTGAACCTCATTATCAGCTTGATCCTGATTCTAACGATGTCTTTAGAGATCAGTTTGGCTCTGGAGCACTGGAAGCCGGAAAGAAGATGCGCGGACCTCTGGCCATGACCGAGAGGTTTATTACCGAGGACGTACCCTACGGGCTGGTCTTTTATTCTTCGCTGGGAAGCCTGGCCGGGGTGGAAACTCCCACCTGCGATGCCTTAATATATTTGGCTTCTACCTTCAATGAAACGGACTATAAAAAAGAAGGGCGGACGTTGGAAGAGCTGGAACTTGATGGTTGGGAGTTAGGCCAACTGCTGAGATTCCTGGAAAAGGGAGAGTAATTACTTTATTGTCGGGAAGTTAAATAAAAAGGAGAGCTCTTTCCCGAAAAGGGGATCGGACTCTCCTTTTTTTACAATCCAATACCCGGGTTTCCAACTGGAAACCCGCACAGAATTATCTACAAGCATCACTCATGTTTTTCAGCCTTATTCTACTACCTGGAATTCATCTTTCTCAGCCCCACAAACCGGACAGAGCCAATCATCCGGGAGATCTTCAAAAGCGGTTCCCGGGGGAACACCATTGTCCGGGTCGCCTACCTGCGGGTCAAAAGTATACTCGCACAACTCACACTTATAACTTTTCATCTTATAATGTGCCTCCTTTTAAGGAAAACTCGACTTTCTTATCTTTAATATTCTACTTCGAATCCCATCTTCCTGCAAAATTAAAAATAAATTAAAGGTAAAATTTATGGGTTGACATAGATTATTATATAATATAACATATTATATTAACTGATTCCTGATATATTTCTTGATTTTTGCAGGAGATAGGGTAAATTATAAAGAAATATGAAAATTGAAAAAGAAGTACTCATGTAAAGAATTGCCGCAGGTAGAACATTTTACAGATTTTAAGGGTAAGTTATAAAAACGATTACTGGAGGTGTAGTGCATGATTAAGGTCTATGCTCTTTCCACGTGTCCGTGGTGCAAAAAGGTAAAGAAATTTTTTGAAGATGAAGGTGTTTCTTTTGAGGCGGTCGATGTAGACCAGGTGCAAGGCGAAGAGCAGAAGGAAGCATTGGCAGAGGTAGAAAAGCTTTCCGGCAAACGCTCTTTTCCCGTAACCGTTATCAATGAACAGGTTGTCGTCGGCTTTAAACCCGAGGAGCTGAAAGAGGCGCTGAAAAATGGCCAAGAATAAAATTTTCTGCGAGGTTTGCCGCGTTAGTTTTGTATACCGTGAAGAGGCCACTCTGCAGAAAAGAGTAGTTTGTCCCATCTGTGGGGCCACGCTGGAGATCACTGCAGTTACTCCCGAGATCGAGGCACGCAGGCTCCCCCGGGAACCCCGGGAGGAGATTTATGACCGTGTGGAAAATTATGCCAGTTTGAAAGGGTATGTTTTCGGTCCCGAGAAAGAAGAGGTCATGGAAGGCCTGCTCCAGAAAAATGAACTTTTTGGAGATTTTTTCTGCCCCTGTCGCTTTGACAATATTCCTGAAAATATCTGCCCCTGCCTGGAGACAAGGATGAACCAGGTTCGTAAAGAGGGCAGCTGTCTCTGAGGACTTTTTTATCTGGCGGAGTGAGTTTGCTCCGGCGCTGATAAGTAGGGCAGCCTTCCTTGCAAGAGCAGCCTTCCCTGCAAGGGTAGTCTTATTAAAGGAAAGGATGGTAGTTCATGGAGGTTAATGTACTCATGGGAGGCGCTGCAGGCCAGGGTCTGGATACCATAGCACACCTCTTGGGAAAGGCCCTGGCAAGGGACGGGTACCGTCTTTTCACCTGCAAGGATTATATGTCCCGGGTGCGGGGAGGTCATAATTTTTCCCTGCTGCGTGTCGGGGAGAAAACCCCGCGGGGACCCGCAAAAAGGGTCGATCTCCTGGTGGCGCTTAACGAAGAAACCTTTTTATTGCACCGCCATAACCTGGCCTCCGGGGGCAGGGTCATTTATGATCCCGAACGCTTTTCCCTCCCCGAGGAGAAAGCCGGCATAGGAATCCCTATTCCCCTGCAGGAACTGGCCAAAGAAGCAGGTGGAAAAGTTATGTCCAACACCGTGGCGGTAGGGGCCCTGCTGGTGACTTTGGGCCTGGATACACTGACGGTGGAGAAATTGCTGGAAGAGAATTATGCACACCGCGAAGACCTGGTCCGGAAGAACATAAACGCCTTGAAGGCCGGTTATGATGCCGCTTCTGCTTTTTGCAAGCCCTGCTTTAACATGCCCCTTGCCGCGGCAGGGTCTCAGGGTGAAATGCTTTTTATGGACGGCAACCAGGTTCTGGGTATGTCTGCCCTGGCCAGCGGTTGCCGTTTTTTGTCCGCTTATCCCATGACACCCGCAACGGGGATCATGAATTACCTGGCAGGAAAACAGTCTACCTGTGAGGTCGTGGTAGAGCAGGCAGAAGACGAAATTGCGGCTATTAACATGGCCCTGGGGGGTTCTTATGCAGGCCTGCGTTCCATGGTAAGCACTTCCGGGGGCGGGTTTTCCTTGATGGTTGAAGGCCTGTCCCTGGCGGGGATGACGGAGACCCCCCTGGTGGTATTTGTAGCCATGCGCCCCGGACCCGCTACCGGGCTTCCGACCAGGACGGAACAAGGGGAGCTTAATTTCGTGATCCACGCCGGTCACGGTGAATTCCCCCGGGCCGTTTTAAGCGCCTCCAGCATGGAAGACGCCTTCTATCGGCTGAACAAGGCATTCGAACTGGCGGATAAATACCAGGTTCCCGTTATTTTCCTATCGGACCAGCATTTTGCCGATTCCGGACGCTCCCTGCCACCCTTCGACTTTTCCAGGTTAGAATATAACCGCTACCTGGTGGAAAAAGAGGAGGAGGTAGAATCCCCTTACCGGCGCTACAGTTTGACGGAGAGCGGTGTCTCTCCCCGTATCCTGCCCGGCATGTTCCCGAATGAAGTGGTCCTGGTAGATAGCGACGAACACAGTGAAAAAGGCAACATTATCGAGGATGCCCATACCAGAAAGGCGATGGTGGAGAAAAGACGCAGCAAGATGCAGTCCATCGAGGTTGAGATGGAAGAACCGTTCTTTTACGGATCCGCGAAACCGGACCTGTTGCTCCTGGGCTGGGGCTCTACCTACGGTGCCCTGCGAGAAACAGTAGATATCCTGCTGGAGCGGAAATTGGAGGCCGCCCTGCTTCATTTTACCGACCTGTGGCCGCTTCCCACCAGGGAAGTAGAAAAGCTTTTACCGGAAGTGGAGAAGAGTTTTTGCGTGGAGGGCAACTCGAGCGGGCAGTTTGCCGCGCTCTTAAAAAGCCAGAGCGGCCTTAGCGTAGACCACCGGGTCCTCAAGTACGACGGACGCCCTTTTTATGCCGAGGAGATACTGGAAGAGGTGATGAAGAATGTGTAAAGCAGAAGATTACCTGGTAGAAGGAGAAACGGCATGGTGTCCGGGGTGCGGAAATTTTGCCATCAAGCAGGCCCTGGCAGAAGCCCTGGCGGAGCTTTCCCTTCCGTCACACCGCGTACTGCTTTGTTCCGGCATCGGCCAGGCCGCAAAAATTCCTCATTATTTGCACCTCAACGGTTTTAACGGCCTCCACGGACGGGCATTGCCTCCTGCCGTAGGAGCCCGCCTGGCCAATACTTCTCTGAAGGTGATAGTAGAATCCGGTGACGGGGATTCCTACGGTGAGGGTGGCAATCACTTTCTGCATAATATACGCCGTAATCCTGATATTGCCCACTTTGTACACAACAACCAGATCTACGGCCTCACCAAGGGACAGGCCAGCCCTACCAGTGAGCAGGGGATGAAAACAGGGGTCCAGACAGGGGGCGTATCACTCCCGCCTCTTAACCCCCTCACCCTTGCCCTGACTTTGGGGGCAGGTTTTGTTGCCCGCTGTTTCAGCGGCGAAAAGGAGCACTTGAAAGAGGCCATGAAGGCGGCGCTCCGGTTTCCGGGCTACGCCCTCATCGATATTTTGCAGCCCTGTGTTATCTTCAACAAACTGAATACCTTCGCGTGGTATAAAAAGCGCACTTACAAAGTAGAAAACCATGATCCCGCGGACCTGGAAGGTGCCCTGAAGCTGGCTGCTCAGTGGGGGGAGGAAATACCCCTGGGGATCTTCTACAGCGTTCCCCGTCCCACTTTCGAAGAGAGCTTTCCCTGTTTAGAGGGAGAGCCCCTGGCCCGGCGCACTTTTAGGCCATCTTCCCTGGAGCACCTGCAGGAAGAATTTCGCTGAGTGCAGTTTCTGTTCATGTTGCCTCAAGAAGATATTTCTAATCCCTCTCTTGCATATATGGATTATTAAAAAATATGTCCCTCCACTTTGCATGGAGGGACGTTTATTGACAGTTGCAGGATAAAGTTGTTGTTTGTAGAATTCGGTCTAAAGGGAGCACTTGGGACAGACTTCATCGCTCACAACCTGGGACCTGTAACCTTTTTCTTTCTCATATTCGTCACAATATTTTTTGGCAGGCTTTCTTTATAAGCAGCGGTGCTTGTATTTATTATAGATGCTTCCGAAAAGTATGTCAATTATAGACGTGAATAGATAAAAAGGGCAATAAAAAAACCAATGATAGTGGCAATATTCATTTGCAAGGTTATACCCAGTGTTAAAGTAATGGCAGCCAAATCAACGGTGGTAGGATCCAGGCCGATTGTCTGACCGAAGTTCAGGAGAGGGAGATAGTCCCTTAAGGCCTGTCCCAGCAGCGTCCCGAAAATACTTCCTATGACAAGGAGCAGAATTAATAATCCCGTACTTCTGGGCGTTTTAGCCATCTTTTCTACCTCCGCTTCTATTATCTATAGACCAATTCTACGCCTCCGGCAAATTTCCCTTTTTTCTGCTGGTTTTCCTGCCAGCAACTGCTTGTATAAAATACTTAACGGAAGGAAGTGGTGTATTGTGAAGCCGGCCGGAAAAACCAACAGGCTTATCAACGAAAAATCCCCCTATTTACTGCAGCACGCCTATAATCCCGTAGATTGGTACCCCTGGGGTGAAGAGGCCTTTGAAGCCGCCAGGAGCAAGGACCTGCCTATCTTCTTGAGTATAGGTTACAGCACCTGCCACTGGTGCCATAACATGGCCAGGGATTCTTTTGAAGATGATAAGCTGGCCTGGATTTTAAACGAGCATTTTATTTCTATCAAGGTGGACCGTGAGGAGCGCCCCGATGTAGATCAGCTCTATATGAACGTTTGCCAGATGTTTACCGGCCAGGGAGGATGGCCTCTTACTGTTATCATGACTCCTGATAAGATCCCCTTTTTTGCCGGGACCTTTTTCCCCAGGGAGCCCCGCTATAATATGCCCGGTTTAAAGAATATCCTGAAGGAAGTGGCTCAGCTGTGGGAAAGAGACAGAAAATCCCTGGAAGAAAAGGGCCGTGAGGTCCTGGGCTCCCTGAAAAAACAGCAGGCCGGCCGCGCGGAAGGGGTCGTCCGGGAAGGGACCTTGCAGCAGGCAGCAGAGGGGCTGAAAAAGATTTTTGACCGCGCCCACGGTGGTTTTGGCCGTGCTCCCAAATTCCCCATGCCCCACAGCCTGACCTTTCTCCTGCGAATGTGGAAACGGAGCGGTGAAGAAGATTATCTCAACATGGTGAAACATACCCTGGAGAGCATGGAAAGAGGGGGGATCTTTGACCACCTCGGTTACGGTTTTCACCGTTATTCTGTAGATGAAAAGTGGCTGGTTCCTCATTTCGAGAAAATGCTCTACGACCAGGCGCTGCTGGCAGGGGCCTACGTGGAAGCTTACCAGGCCACAGGGATAGAAAGCTTTGCCGATACGGCACACAAGATCTTTACCTATGTGCTGGGCGAAATGCAGGATCAAAACGGAGGGTTCTACTCTGCGGAAAATGCGGAGAGCGAGGGAGTGGAAGGGAAGTACTACCTGTGGGAAAAGCAGGAACTGCTGGAAGCCCTGGGGGAGGAGAGAGGAGAACTGCTCTGTTCCTACTGGGGGGTTACCGGGAAAGGTAATTTCGAGGAAGGCAAAAACATACTGCACCTCCCGCGCCGCAGGGATGCTTTTTTAGAAGAGCAGGGAATAGACCAGCGGGAGTGGTTTTTCCTGCTGGAGGAATCCCGTAAAATGTTGCTGGACAAACGCCTGCAGAGAGTGCGTCCGTCACTGGATGACAAGATCCTTACCTCCTGGAACGGGCTCATGATCGGTGCCCTGGCCAAGGGCGCAGGCGCCTTGAAGGGAGAGATCTATGCCCGGGCAGCTGCAAAGGCGGCGGAATTTATACTCCGGGAGATGGAAAAGGAAGAGGGGACCCTGCTCCATTGTTACAGGGGCGGTGAAGCGGCCATTAAGGGTTTTGCCGAGGATTACGCCTATTTTGTATCAGGGCTGCTGGACCTTTACGAGGCTCTGCCGGAGCCGCTCTACCTGGAAAAAGCCCTTTCCCTTACGGAGAAGATGCTGGATCTGTTCCGGGACAAAGAAGAGGGAGGCCTTTCCCAGTCCCGCTCCGACAGTGGGGATTTGCCCTTGCAGGTGCGGGAGGCATTCGATGGTGCCCTTCCTTCTCCCAATTCTGTAGCTGCGCAAAACCTGCTGCGCCTGGCCTCCATTACCTCCGATGAAAACCTGGAGACAAAGGCCCTGGAGCTTATCGAGAGCTTCGGGTCCTTCCTAAAGCAGTCGCCCGCGGGCTTTACGGCCATGCTGAGCGCTGCCGACTTTGCCCTGGGCCCCGTGCAGGAGATAGTGGTGGCAGGAGAAAGAGACGATCCTGTTACGGAGAAAATGTTAAGTGCCGTTTATGAGCGCTTTCTACCCCGCAAAGTGCTTCTCTCCTTCGGGGAAGACAACTTTGAACGTCTGCAGCGCACCTCGCCCCATATCCAGGACAAGAAGCCTCTGCAGGACAGCGCTACCGCTTATCTCTGTCGAAACTTTAGCTGCTTACAGCCCCTTACTGATCCCGAGGAGTGGGGGAAATTACTGGACCGTGAAGCCGCGGTTTAAGGTGGTTGGTAAAATGACCAAGTCCAAGATCCGTTTGCCGGAGAATCCCCTTAACCGGGCCATTATTTTGGCTCTGGTTGTGATTGTGGCGGCCATCGCCGCATGGCTGAGAACAGGAGCTATCGTTTTTGTTATCATTGTTTTTGTCGCCCTGGTAAGTCTTAAATTATATATTATTCTTTCCCTTCTCAAGTTTGATCAGGCCCAAAAAAAGAAAAAATGATTTGCGACAAAACGGCTGGCCGGGAAGTCCCCTTTCATTAGGGTGAAACCCGGCCGGCTCTTTTCAAGCTGTTGAATTTTTTATAACACTACCTTTTCGGCCCGGTTAACATAAAGGTCAGGTAGCCGATGATAATACCGCAGAGAATGGAAAGGCCGATAAGAATGATCTGTGACATGGATATAGTCCAGAAAAGCAGGTTGAGATCAATAACGTGGGTGTTTTGAACCATAATAATGATTAGTATTACTACAAGCACCAGGACAGCGATCACCTTGGGTTTCATTTTTCTCCCCCTTTCAGGCAAAATTCTCTTTGACTGTTATTTTACTATAATTCTTACAAGTAACGCAAGCTGCTTTTCCAAAGCTTTTTCTTTTTAAAATGTTAGGGAATGGTAAAAAGTATTGCAAAAATGATATAATATTAACAATCAAGGCCCGGCCTTATGATCTGCAGGGATTATCTTTGAAATATTTAAGGCAGCATGGTGGTGAACGCTTGTGCCTTTCCTGAAAAATTTAAAAAAGCGCCTTTCCTGGCAGACTATGGAGCTTTCTTCTCTACTTAGTTACTACCGTTATGTCTCCCTGTTGATTACTTCCGGGATATACCTTGTGGGGCCGCCCCATTCCCCTGCCTACCTGAAAGTAGGGGTATGCCTTTTCCTTTTTTTAGAAGCCTTTGTCTTTACCCGCCTCTACAACATGGAGGGGCAGAGCGATCGGGTCCGGAAGCTCCTTATTTTTGTTGAAACCCTGGGATTGGCCTCCATCCTGATCCTAACAGGCGGCCTGGGCAGCGCTTTTCTCTGGTACGCCATCAACCCTATTCTGCTGGCGGCCACCCTAATGCCCGTCTATTTCTGCTGGCTTATGATGACTGTCTTTATGGCTGCGGCAGGATTTCTGCAGCGTTTTGACCTTTATGGAGTGGAGGCTACCTTTGCCATCTGGCCGGACCGTTATCCCTTTATCCTTTTCTTCGTCCTCGCAACCCTGGCTGCCCAGCTTTTCAACTATTTCATCCGCAGGGTTTCCCACCAGTCGGAGGTTATGCATGAGCAGCTGCAGCATATCAAGTCTCTCTACGAGGCCGTGGAGGTTTTTTCCAACCGCACGGATCCCCGTGAAATAGTGAGCCTTTTTGCTTCTTACAGCAAAGCCATGACCGGGGCCTTGAAGGTTATTATCTGGGTAGAGACCGATTCAGAGATCCAGGGGAGCGCTAAAAAGAATTACTATTCCGTAAAGGGATTACGCAACATTCTCCTTGAAACGCAGTGGTATCCCTACCTCAAAGAATTGTATCAACATAAAACCACAGCCCCCGATTTCCATGTGGACCAGTTGGAACCTATCGGCCGGGAAGGGCAGACGGGGTCGCTCTTGACGGTGAAGATCAAGTCCAAATCGCACGTCTTCGGCCTGCTTTCGGCCTTTTACCCGGGAGAGAGCTGGGAGACCGGAGGATTACAGCAGACCCTCGGTTTTATGGCCGACCTCTGCGCTGCGGCCCTGGAGAAGCATTCCCTGGAGTCCGTGGCCGAGGAGGTCCTCTTGCTGGAAGAGAAGGACCGTATCGCCAGGGAGATTCACGATAACGTAACCCAGAACCTTTTCGGGCTCATCTACGGGATAGATATGATCATCAAAAAAAGCACCCTGCCGGAAGAGCTGCAGGAACGGTTGCGTTTAATGCAGCAAACAGCCCAGAAAACCCTGAAGGAACTGCGCACGGCCATCTACCGCATGAGTTCCCTGAAGAACGAACAGGAACCCTTCAAGGAAGAGGTGGGGAAATACCTGCGCGACCTGGGCCAGATGAACAACGTAACGGTAAGCTTCAATCATACGGGCTACCTGCAGCAGCTTTCCTCACACCTGCAGAGGTCCCTTTTCCGCATTATCAGGGAGGCTACCGGCAATGCCATCCGCCACGGGCATTGCCGCAGCATCAGCGTGAGCATAGAAGAAAAAGAGGGAATTTTTTCCCTTGAAATTTCCGATGACGGCAGGGGATTTGAGCCCCCGGCGGAGGGAAGCAATCCCCACAGCGGGCTGGGGCTCATCAATATGAAGGAGCTGACCCGAAGCATGGGCGGCGAGCTGCAGGTGGAGAGCAACCCGGGCCGGGGCACACGCATCCACTGTGAGATTAATCCAGGCAGGGGCAGGGGCTGGACGGCCGCACCCGCCGGTAAGGAGGAGAGTTCCCTTTGAGAATTGTAATTGTTGATGATCACCCTATCGTGCTGCACGGGGTGGTAGAAGCGATGAGCATGGAGGAAGATATAGAGGTGGTGGGCACGGCCTCTTCCACGGATGAAGGTTTGGAGCTGCTGCTTACGGCCGTTCCCGATGTAGCCCTGGTGGACCTGAAGATGCCCGGCGGAGGGGGGCTGGAGTTGATCCGCCGCGCCAGGGAAAAGAATATTTCCTGCCGCTTTGTAATCCTTACCTCCTATGCCTCCCACCGGGAAGTCACCCAGGCCGTCTCCGCAAACGTGGACGGCTACATGTTGAAAGAGGCGCTGCCCGAAGAGCTGGTCTCAGCCGTGCGCTTGGTGGCCCGGGGGCGCCGCTACTATGATCCCGAGATTGTCAACAGCATCATGGATGGGGGCAGCAAGGATCCCTTCAAGGAACTGACTTTAAGAGAGAGGGAGATCCTGGAGGCCCTGGCGGAAGGGCTGAACAACCGCTCCATATCCAGTAAGCTCTATATCAGTGAAAACACGGTAAAAAAACATATCTGCAACCTGCTGGAAAAGCTGGAGATGGAAGACAGGACCCAGGCGGCGCTCTTTGCCTTTTCCCACGGACTGGGCCAAAACGAGGATATATCGACTTGAGGCATCCCATGTTATTCTTTGGGATTACCCAAACTCACTCTTTTTGACCATTTAACTTGCATCTTTCTAATGGTGTATAATTCCCCGCCAACTGTTATAGTTAAAGCAAACCGGGGATTATGTAAGGCCTCGTAAACAGGAGATAGATAACCATTGCGAAAAGCAGGAATCCTGATTATCATAATTTTATTCATCGCCTCGGGCACCCTGGCGCTGCTCTCCACCCGCAGTGCGGAGGAGGCAGCCTGCCCCGAAGGGGAACTGCCGGCCGCAGAGGAGCAACAGGAAATCGAAGTGGCCCCGGCACAACCCGCGGTGGGAGAGGAGCAGCCCGCCCGGCTGGAGCTGAGTTTTCACCTGGATAACGAGCTCGTTGAAAGCGGCCCTGTAGTTTTGACCCCCCGGCGGCAGGTTCGGGATATTTGTTATGTGGGCAGAGAGGGCAGCCTGCATTTCCTGTTCGGCGCCGCCCGGCTGGAAGAAGTTGAGGAAGGCTCCTGGCAGGAGCTCTTCTATATGTGGAACCATGACGAAGAACAAACGCTGCTCTTCAGCGTGGCAGCAGAAAAAAAGCCGCCTCCCTTTCTCCGGCTCGGAGTCGGCTCTCCCCGGGAAATATTAAGTTTTGAAGATGACGGCAGTAGCGGCAGCGTTTTTGAACTGGCTCCGGGCTCCGGACTGCCCGTAAGTGCATCCTTTACCTCCGCTGTCTCCCGCGACGGCCTTCTCTCGGCGGGAGAAAAACTGCTCTTTTACGTGAGCATTGAGGAAATGGACTGATACTATTTGTGCAGTCCCTTGGAGACGGCGAAAAGGGCGGCCTGCGTGCGGTCGTGCAGAGCAAGTTTTTCCAGGATCTGCCCGATATGCTTTTTGACCGTATGTTCGCTGATAAACAAAGTCTCCGCGATGGTCTTGTTGTTCATCCCCCTGGCCAGCGCTGCCAGGACCTCCATTTCCCGGGGCGTAAGGTGGCCCAGGTGGTCGTCCGCGGCATCATTTTCGGTGCCCATGGCGTACTGCACCACCACCGGGTCATAGTAATTTTTACCCCGGGCCACCGACCTGATAGCAGAGATCAACTCCTCCGGCAGGGCTTCCTTTAAGATATACCCGTCCACTTTCATGGCCATGGCATCCCTTATTTCTTCCTCTGTAGCGTAAGAAGTCAGAATGACAAACTTGCAGTCGGGGCAGATGTTCCGCCCCATTTTAACGATATCCAGGCCGTGTTCCCCGGGCATGCGCAAATCTACCAGGGCTACATGGGGGCGGGTGTTTCTTAGCAGATCCTCCGCTTCCTTCCCGTTGGAGGCAAACCCCACCAGCTCGATATCTTTCTCCAGCCCGGCCACCACTTCCACACCCCGGCGCACCAGGGGATGGTCATCCACTACGATCACTTTCATACTCTCACTCCTGTCTGCAAAACTTATCGGGAGACAAGGGCCCGCCCTTTGGATACCGGAGAGGTGGGCACCCTGACAGAGATGCTGGTCCCCTCCCCCGGGGCGCTCCGGAGCTTAAAAGTCCCCTGCAGGGAATGGGCCAGTTCGCGCATATTGATAAGGCCCAACCCTTCCAGGTGCTCGTTCTCCTGAAAGGCCTGTGCATCAAAGCCTTGGCCGTCATCAACGATAGTTAAAGCAGCAGCAAAGGGGCTCATCTTGAGGGTAACTTCCAACTTCCGGGGCCCGCCGTGACGGATGGAGTTCCCCGTGGCTTCCTTGATAATGCGGTAAAAGGCCCCCCGCATGGAGGGGTTCAGGTACTCTTCCGTTCCTTCCACCCGGAAATCAATCGGGGTATTGTTGATATGGGAGAGCCCGTTCAGGTAGCTGCGCAGCTCCGCCACAAAAGTATCATCGCCCCGTTTACGGGGACTGAGGCGGTAGATCAACAGGCGCAGTTCCTTGGAGGTCCGCCCTGCCACCTCCTGGATGGCGGAGAGCTGTTCCTGCAGCTCCGGCTTCAGTTCCCCGACCTGCCTGGTTACCGACTGCAGGCCGTAGACAATGCTGAACAGGTTCTGGGAGATGCTGTCGTGGATTTCGTTGGCGATCCTTTTTTGTTCGTCCAGCACCAACATTTTATCGGTGAAAACCTCTGTAACCATTCTTTCGATGGAGATAGCGCTCAGGTCGGCCAGAAAGGAAAGCTTCTGCAGGGTCTCTTCCCGGTGGAAGCTCCGCTGCCGGGATTGCAGGGCCGCCAGGATGCCAAGGCACCGCGAATGTGATTTGACCGGGACGCAGATCATCTCTCCCAGGAGGTTGCCTTCCTCGTCTCCCAGGGAGTGGAAGGAGGGGGCGGGATTATCTTTTATCGCGGCCCAGGCCTCCAGCAGGGTTCCCTGCCAGCTCTCCTCGGGGAAAAGTTCGCTCTGGCCCTTCACAGAGTAGACAGAAGCTTGCGAACGGCCACCCTGCTCTGTTTCCAACTGATCGATCCAAAAGATCACCTTCTCGCTTTTCGTCAGTTTCCAGGCGTAGGTGCTGAACAGATCCATAATCTCCCGCGGGTCTTCCCTGCTGGATATGGTTTCTACCGCCTCGTACAGGGAAGAAAGGTGATAAATGGTTTCTTCTGTCTGTTTAAAACTGCGCAGGCTTTCTATTACCTGCTCCGTAAAATTGATAAAAAGACCCAAAGTTTCCGGGTACTTGCCCGGGTTTGCGGTCTCACGCATCCGGGCAATGAAGATGGCTATAATTTGCCCTTTTTCCAGCCGGATGGGCATGGCGAGCCAGCTGCGGTCCCTGCCCGTGAAAGGCGTTTGCCTGGAAAATAACTCTTCCCGGCGTTCCCGCAGTTCGTGCACCATGTTCTGCTCCTGCAGCGTTTCCTCCTTGTGGCCGGTAATCAGGGTATAGCTCTCAAAAGGACGGGTAGAGTCAGGGTCGAGGGGATAATCAAGGTAGAGCACCCCCGATTTTTTGAAGGGAAAAACAAAGCTGCTCACCGTGGCCAGGCGGGAAAGGATATCTTCTTCCCGCTTGTAGGAAACACTCTCTCTCTGGAATTCCGAGAGGGCCTCGATGATCTGGTGGTTTTCCGTGAGGTCCAGGAAAGAAGCCAAAAGCTCCTCCTGCTGGATCTCCAGCTGCTGTGACTGTTCGCTGAGGGTGTAGTAGATGCGCGCGAAGATCTGCACTACCAGGGTCAGCAAAATCAAAACCAGCAGGATATCAATATGGGAAGAGAGTAGAGCGCTGAAGGAAAGAAGTGTTTCCTGGAAAAAACCTTCTATCAAGAGCGTCCAGGAGAGAAACAGCCCCAGGAAGGCCCACGTATAGATAAGGGGCAGGTGCAGAGAGGCCATTACCAGCGGGTTCATGAAATACAGCACAAAGGGGCTGGCCAGCCCTCCCGTAAAAATTGCCAGCAGGGTGATCCCGAAAGCCTCTGCCAGGGTCAAATTCTTGACGACCCGGATGTTTTCCTGGTAGCGCCGGTAGATCTGGACAGAAACGGTGGCCAGAATAAAAAGCAGCCCGCAGAGCAGCAGTTTATAGGCCGTCTCCATGGGGAATCTGCCGATTAAAAAAATAAAAGAAGTGAGGAAAAGGGAAGCATAGCGGAAAAAAACAAAAGTCCTGTAGATGCGTTTATTAAAGGGAGCAGCCCGGTTGGCATAAGCGGGATCTACCCCCCAGGCGTAGCCCGGGGAGAAGGACCTGGTATTATGCCCATGCGCAGCAGGATTATGGGGATCCTTATCCAACACTGCAACCTCCTTGAGGATATTTCTCTGTTAAAAAGCATTTCGCTTTAAAAGGCAGAAAACCTGCTTTTCCCCCCAAAAAATATAAGAAATATTATAAATACTTGACAAATTAACATTTTTCGCGTATACTTAAGTAGTAGAGCTGTAAAGGGCTAACCTGTCGAAAGACAGGGGCGCAATGCTAGAGGGGCTTAAGCGGTCGTAGGCCGCAATGCCAGCCAGCTGCCGGTTCATAGTTTTTTTATAACGTATGAACATAAAGCGCCCACCTCTCTAACAGGTGGGCTTTTATATCTCTAACATTCTTGAAAAATTACAGGCCTGACCGACAAAGGCAAACCTGCCGAAAGGCAGGGGCGCAAAACTATGGGTCTACCGTTCGCCAAATGGCGAACCACGACTGCCAGGTTGCCGAAGACAGGATATGTTCTGAAACTTAAGAACAAGTATCCCCGGCTACCGGCCGGGGTATTTTTTTCGGCCGTCGGTCCCTCGCCTGAAGTGGAGGGACAAAATGTACAATATAATGAAGATAAAAAAAGCTATTTGGTTAAGCGGAAGCATGTTTGTAGTGTTATTCCTCTTGTTGGGCCTTGCCGCTTTCCACGGGCAATCCCCGGAATCACCGCTGGATGTGGGTCTGGCCTCCGCAGCGGAAAAGCCGGCGACAGAAGCCGCTCTCCAGGAGGAAGTAGTGTCGGCAGAAGAACCTGCCGCCAGAGAAACGCTCGAGCGCAACCTGCAGGTGCAGGTGGAGATTTCCAACAAGGGTAATTCCACCTCGAATGATATCACGCTGAGGATTCCCATGCTGGCCGATGTGGATTCACCCTACCAGAACCTCCTGGGAGAGAGCTTCAGCCATAAGCCCGTTACGCTGGAAGAGCTGGAGATGAGGGGGCGCATCATGGTGGTGGAGATTTCCTCTCTTGCTCCCGGCAGGTCCGAGACCATCGTCTTGGATTACACCGTGGACGCAAACGGTATTAATGTCGGCGATATTCCCACGGAGGAAGAACTTGCCCCGTACCTGCAGCCCTCCTCCAAAGTGGAGAGCGACCATCCAGAAATTATGGCTACCGCTCGAAGGATCGTGGAAGGCCTGGATAACGACCGGGATAAAGTTGAAAAGATTTACAGCTTTGTTACCAGTTACCTGGAGTACGATAAAAACGAACTCTACCGCAACAAAGGTGCCCTGAGCGCCCTGCGTAATGAAAGGGGCGTCTGCGAAGAGTACGCCAGCCTTTTTGTGGCCCTCAGCCGCGCTGCGGGTGTGCCGGCCCGGGTAGTCAACGGTTATACCGACCCCCAACTCACCGGTGAAGACTGGGACATTTCCCAGGGAGAAAGCTTATCCTTGAACGGCTACCGCCATGCCTGGGCAGAGTATTATGAAGAAGACGAAGGATGGCTGCCGGTCGATCCGACCATGGAGAACGGCTCTCCCACCTTCGAATACTTCGGTTCATTACCAAGTGAAGGCTATATCATCCAGAATTACCAGGACGAGGACCTCAGTGCCAGCTTCCGGGGCGGAAGCCTGGCAGTCACCTGGGACGAGCAGCTGGTCAACAATTAAATGCCGGCTAGACCGCATAATTGCAAGTGATAGGGACATAAACTAAACCGGGAACTAAAAAGGGTTACCTTATACTAATAATAAGGTAACCCTTTTTTAAGGTTTGTCAGGGAAGACGCCTCAAGCGCCACCCCTGCGAAGCTTAAATTCGCTGGGCTTTCCTTACTGCACGTAACTCCGGTCCTCCTCCAGGTAGGCCCGCACTATGAGGCGCTCGCTGGCCCACCCCGGAGGGTGGCAGGTAGTCAGGGTAAGGGCCGGTTTCTCGGTAGGATCTATGACGCTCCAGTCCTTTGTGTGGGTGGCGAAAACTTCCTCCACCCGGTAGATATAGACTTTATCGTTGTAGAACAGCCGGATCTCGTCTCCTTCGACCAGCTCGTCCACGTGCCGGAAGGGGGCCCCGTAAGTGGTGCGGTGCCCGGCTATGGAAACATTCCCCGTGTCGGGGTAGCCGCTTTCCGGGTAAAAGCCCGGCCCGCTCCGCAGGTCCGACAGCTCTACGCCGTAGCCCACGCTCATCATCATGTCCAGGGCGGGGATCTTTAGCACCCCGGGCTCCTCCGGCAGGGCCTCCGGATGGTCAGGGTCCTCGGGCTCCTCCGGCGGCTCCGCTTCCTCCGGCTCCATCATATAGGGGATCTCCGCTTCGTTCCCGTTTTCCAGCAGCTCGGCGATCTCCTCGTCCACCGGTTCCGCCAGGAAAAAGCGGGCGTAGACATTGGTTAATAAAGGGGAAAGAGCCAGGGTAACCCCGGCCACCAGCAGTATGGTTCCGATAACGGAATAGGTGGTCTTGCGGTTAAACCTGGCTCTTTGTTTTTTGCTGTTCATATGCTGTTTCATCCTCTAAGTGACTCGCCCTTTCCCCGCTAGTTCATTTACTTCTTGCGGCCGCGCAGCTTCAGAAAGGCTCCTGCTCCGGCCAGTACTCCGCCGAGACCCATGAACAGGAACTCAAATCCGCCTGTCCGGGGCAGCTCGCGCGCTTCTGCTACGACTATTTCTTCTTCAGGCTCTACGGCCGGTTCTACACTTTCTACTATTACTTCTTCAGGTGCTACGGCCGGTTCTTCACTTTCCACTATTACTTCTTCAGGCTCTTCCTCTACCGGAGGTGTCTCGGGACGCACCGGGGTAAAAGGCTCAATCTCGGTAGGTTCCGGCTCTTCGGTAATGGTGGTTTCCGTAGTAGGAGGAGTCGTTGTAGTAGTAGTAGTAGTAGTAGTAGTCTCTTCTGTAGTCGTTGTTTTTTCCTGATTAGTAATGGTGACTGTAACTATTTCATCTTCTATAACTGTGACCGTGAGTCCCCCTTCTTCGACTTCTTCTTCTCCGGTGGCTATGCTCACGAAGTCATAGTCATCATGTTCTTCCTCTTCTACAGTGTAATTCCTTACAGCAAGATCACCAGACAACCAGGAATCATTGACACTAAACCAGTCTACTTCAACCTCTGGTGTAATCGTTGCAGTGAATTGTGTGTCATCGTCATCAATCACTGCTCCTTCTTCATCAAGTAAGACCTTTACAATCTCGATCTTGCCAGTGGCTTGTGGTTTTTCACTGAAAGTATTGGTGATAGTGACTGCGGCAGTTCCCCCGTCAGTGATGGAAAACGCATTACCGTCGCCATTGGCATC
>CAZMLU010000019.1:0-28023 GCA_964567295.1 uncultured Desulfovibrionaceae bacterium | reverse complement strand
ACGGCTATAATATCTTCATGACCGGTCTTACCGGAACCGGAAAGATTAGCTATGCGCGCTCTGTTATTGAGGAGACAGCCGGTAAGGAAGCGGTTCCTGATGATTGGTGCTATCTATACAATTTTAAGGATCCCGGAGCTCCTCTTGCCCTCAACCTTTCGGCTGGAAGCGGCAGCGTATTTGTACGTAATATTGACCGCCTCTTGGATGATTTTAAAGAGGTTATTCCGAAAACCTTTAAAACAGAAGATTATGAACGCCAAAAAGCTGTGTTATTCAAAGAGTTTCAGGAGAGCCGCTCTGCTTTGATGGAGGAGCTTAATAAGGTCGCCCAGGAATACGGTTTTGTTATAAAACGCAGTGCTACAGGTTTTTTAAGCGTCCCCACCAAAGAAGGCAAAGAGTTGAGCGAAGAGGAGTATAACCAGCTTGATCCAGAAGAAAGAGAAGATCTGGAACAAAAATCTACCGATGTGCAGATCAAAGCTATGGATGTATTAAGGCGCATTCAAAACAAAGAAAAAAAATTAAAGGACGCTGTTAAAGAACTGGAACATAAGACTGGTCTCCATGCGGTAGGACCACTTGTGGAAGAGCTTAAGAAGGAATATAAAAACTTTCCCCTGGTAATTCAATACCTGGAGGATCTCCAGGAAGATGCTTTAGAAAACCTCAATGACTTTAAAGAAGAAGATGATGGCGAAGAAAAAAATCCATTTCCCTGGTTAAAAAGCCACGGACAAGAAACAACAGTTAAATATAAAGTCAACCTTATTATTGATAATAAGGATACAAAAGGTGCCCCAGTAGTAATTGAATCAAATCCCACTTATTACAATCTTATTGGCAGGGTTGAATACGAAAACAAAATGGGAATGGTTACTACTGATTTTACTATGATAAAATGTGGAGCCTTGCATAGAGCCAACGGAGGATATTTAATTTTACAGGCAAAAGATCTCCTTTTAAACTTTCAGTCCTGGGAAGTGCTGAAGAGAGTTTTAAAAACAAAAGAAATAAAAATTGAAACTATAGGAGAGCAGTATGCTCTAATAACAATGGCTGGCCTTAAACCAGAGCCTATTCCCTTAAATGTGAAGGTTGTTCTTATCGGCAACCCCATACTATACCATCTTCTTTACCGTTTTGATGATGATTTTCGGAAACTCTTTAAAATCAAAGCAGATTTTGACGTGGAGATGAATCGCTCACTTGATAACATGTCCAGGATGGCAAATTTTATCACCACCAACTGCCAGCAGGAAGGACTTAGGCATTTTGACCGTAGCGGAGTTAGTAGGATTGTAGAGCACAGTTCAAGATTGGCAGAACATCAAGAAAAGTTGACTACATGCTTTAACGATATTGTAGAGGTAATGCATGAGGCCGATACCTGGGCGGCTCAGGAAAATGCACCTTATGTTACTTCCTTTTACGTGGAAAAGGCAATCACAGAAAAAACCTTTCGTTCTGACAAGTATGAAAAAAAAATGCTGGAATTGGTAGAAGAGGGTCAGATACTGTTGGAGTTGGAAGGTGAAAAGGAAGGACAGGTGAACGGGCTTTCCATTATCGCCCTTGGCGATTATACCTTTGGACGTCCTTCCCGAATAACCTCTTCTGTCTATTTAGGCCGTAAAGGAATAGTAAATATTGAAAGGGAGAGTAGAATGAGCGGTAGTATCCACGATAAAGGTGTGCTTATTATCAGCGGATACCTGGGACAGAAATACGCCCAGGAATTCCCTCTGACCCTTTCAGCCAGTCTTTGTTTTGAACAAGCTTACAATGGCATAGAAGGGGACAGTGCTTCTAGCGCAGAACTTTTTGCCTTGCTTTCCAGTATTTCCGGACTCCCCCTGCAACAAGGAGTGGCTGTCACTGGTTCAGTTAATCAGAAAGGGGAGTTACAGCCTGTTGGAGGAATAACCAAGAAAATTGAAGGATTTTTTGCAGCTTGCAAGCTTAAAGGATTAAACGGTCAACAGGGAATAATCATTCCCCACCAAAATATTATCAATTTGATGTTAAATAAAGAAGTTGTAGATGCGGTAGAGGAGGGCGCATTTCATATATATGCCGTTGAAACGATAGACGAAGGGATGGAACTATTAACAGCTATTAGTGCGGGTGAAAAACAGGAAGATGGGGCTTATCCACCTGGGACAGTGAATTGCCTGGTAGACAAAAAGCTTAGAGAATACAATAAACTCTATGATAAACAACCTAAAAAACAGGAACAGCAAGGTGAAACAAAAAACAGTGAAAAAGAAGGAGAGCAACCGCTGTAGAATCTCATGGAAAATTACAAAGGACTGGCTCATATTTACGACTATTTGCTAAGTGGATTGGATTATGAAGAATGGGCAGATTATCTTGAAAAAATATTTGCACATTTTGCTATCCATCCCCTCCAAAAAATAATGGACCTAGCTTGTGGCACAGGGAATTCCACACTTCCTTGGTCCAAAAGAGGTTATCATGTTTATGGCTTGGATATTGCTCCCCAGATGCTTAAGGTAGCTAAAGAGAAGGCAGAAGCTTCTGGTGTGGATGTGGTTTTCCAGGAAGGTGATATGCGCTCTTTTAAAGCTCCCTATCATTTTGACGCCGCGATTCTTTACCAGGATGGCTTAAACTACCTTTTGACTCCTGAAGACGTTAGTAAAGCTTTTTCCGCAATATATAATGCCCTTCGGCCGGGTGGATTTTTTATTTTTAACCTTAATCATGTTGAAAAACTGTCTGCCAGCCCTGTAGCTGAAGTAAATTGGCTGGAAGATGAAGAATTAACTATGGTGTGGGAAAGTTGTATTGAACCTCAAAACAAAATTTGGAAAATAAACCTTGTTGCTTTTTTGCATCACGGAGAAGGGCTTCATCAAAAAATTAAGGAAGAGCACTGGGAGCGTTCATATTCCCACGAAGAGATATTGGAGCTACTGAAAGATACCGGGTGGATTCTGAAAGCTTGCTACCGGGGTTTTACTTTTCAAGAGCCGCGCCAGGAGGATAGAAATGTATTTTACGTGTTGCAACGGGAGGAGTAGAAATGCATATTGTTCTGATTGAGCCGGAGATACCACAAAACACAGGAAATATCGCTCGGACTTGTGTGATGACAGCTTCTACCTTGCACCTGGTTGGTGAATTGGGATTTTCCCTAGAAGATCGTTACCTGCGGAGGGCTGGACTTGATTACTGGAAGCACCTGCAACTATATACTCATGCACGTTTTGAGGAACTGCAGGACCTCTACCAGGGAAATTTTTATTTTCTCACTTCAAAAGCGAGCAAAATCCATACAGAAATATCCTACCGGGAAGGTGATTTCCTGGTTTTTGGCAAAGAAACGGATGGGTTGCCAGAAAATATTCTGCAGCAGTGGGAGGACTATTGCCTGCGCATTCCTATGGTGGGGACAATACCCCGTTCCTTAAACCTTGCAAATTCTGTAGCTGTAGTATTATTTGAAGCTTTGCGTCAGCAGGGTTTTCCGGGCATGGAATAATACTCTTTAAATATTATTTGGGTACAGAATCTTTGGAAAGCCACGGAATCAGCACACTAATGAGCAAGGGAGGTGAGTAGATGTCAATTGAAAAAATTACACTAAGAATAAAGGGTATGAGCTGTGGCCATTGCCAGAATGCGGTAGAAAAAGCTTTGATTGAAAATAAAGGAGTGGAAAAAGCTGAAGTATCGCTGGAAAAAGGACTTGCCGATGTTTATTATATCTCCGGAGAAGCATCAATAGAGGAGTTTAAAAAGGCTGTAGAGGGTGCCGGCTATGAAGTAGAATGATCCTTTTCTATAACCCGAAAGATTCAACAAACCTAATTGCTTGCTTAAAACAGGAGCTAAATCATAGATAGCGCAAATTATTGAAGTATCTACTTGTTAATTTGTGACTCCTCCACAATTTCAATTCCCATCCGTTTTACGTAATAATGATTAAGCAGAACCTTTGCAATTGCTGTTACTGGTATGGCAAGGACAAGACCTAGTACGCCCATCAGGGAGGCCCCACACAACACAGCCACTACCACGGTAATAGGCCTCAGATCCACTGCTTTGCCAAGCAATATGGGAGTTAGCAAAAAAGGATCTATGGTCTGTATGATCAAGTAAATACCAATGATAAGAAAAGGGTGGGGAGTGCCCGGGGCAAGACTGAGAATTACTGCCGGTATGGCGGCCAGGAAGGGACCAATGTTATGAATAATGTTAAGCAATCCAGCTGTTATACCTAACAATATCGCAAAAGGCATACCTATCAATGAAAGGCCCACACCAGTGATAAAACCTACTATGCTGCAGCGCACTACGTTGCCGCGAAGATAAGCTCCCACCTTGGCATCGATAACGCTGATAACGTGAAAGGCTTCCTGCTGGTAACTTGGAGGGAAGAGTTTAACAATGGTGGATTTAATTAGCTCAAGGTCTAAGAGTAGGAAAAATACCAGAAAAATAAGGCCGGCCAAAGACCATATTTCGCTTAAAAAAGGTATGTCAAAAGTTGCAAAGCGGTTTAGCCAGCTTATAAGGAAAAAAGGAATGCTTTCGATAAAAGAGATAATGGCTGAAGTGACGGTTTGCGATAGGTCGAGTTCATAAAGCAAATCCAACTCTTCTAGTTGGCTGAAAAATAATGTTAAATAATGACTGAAATCAGTAGCTATATAGCTTGCCAACTGTCTCGTTTCCTGAAAAATTATTGGTGGTATAAGATAGAAGAGGAGTAAAATGAGTAGGATAAAAATAATAAAAACGAGAACGGCGGCAGCTGGTTGTGGAACGCGAAGTTTAACCAGAAAATTAACCAGGGGTGCCAGTAGGTAGACTATTAACAGGGCTATAATTATCAGGGTGATAACTGGGAAAAGCATTCTCAAAAGCCAGAGGATTAACAGAAAGAGGAATATGAAAGATAACAGCTTAATATTTGATTTTAGTTGTTCGTCCATTTAGAGAAACCTCTGTTGCTAGACATGGCACATTTAACGTTATTATACTTGATAATCATCTAAAAGAAAACAGCACAGCAAGGGTATTTCCTGGTAGCACAATAAAAGAATGGATACCTTAATCTTTTTTCGGCAGCTAAGAATATTGAAGTTCTGTATCATGTGGATTTCTGATCACTGCTTTCTTGAAAAAAGTAGAGGGATTTTTGTTGAAAAAGTAGAAGTACTTTTGTCGAAGTAAACCACCTTGGAGGTAGAAAATTGTTTGTTCATTTACATACCCATACCGAATATAGCCTTCTAGACGGGGCACCTCGTATTGAAGATCTGGTAAAAAAAGCAGTTGATCAAGGCATGCCGGCTGTAGCAATTACCGACCACGGTTCTATGTACGGTGTTATAGAATTTTATAAAAAGGCCAAAGAAAAAGGCATTAAGCCTATTATCGGTTGTGAAGTCTATGTGGCACCCAGGAACCGTTTCGAAAAGGAAGCCGGGAAAGACACAACAATGTATCATCTGGTTTTATTGGCTAAAAACCAGGAAGGATATCGCAACCTTATTAAGCTTGTTTCCATGGCTTACCTGGAAGGGTTTTATTATAAGCCACGGGTGGACAAAGAGATCTTAGAAGCTCATAGCGATGGTCTTATTGTCCTCAGTGCTTGCTTGGCCGGAGAAGTACAGGACCTTTTATTGAAAGGGGAAACTGAAAAAGCACGCCAGGTAGCGCTTTGGTATAATGAAACCTTTGGAGAAGGCAACTATTACCTTGAGCTTCAGAATCAAGGACTTCCTCAGCAGGAGCAGTTAAACCGCATGCTGCTGGAGTTGAGTCAAGAAACTAATATCCCCCTGGTTGCCACCAATGATGTGCATTATCTTGAGGAGGATGACGCTGAAGCCCACGATGTTCTTCTTTGCATTCAAACAGGAAAAAATGTGGAAGAAGAAAACCGTTTGAAATTTGAAGGGACAGGCTTTTATTTTAAAGATAAACAGCAAATGAGGGAGGCTTTTAAAGATTTCCCGGAAGAGGTTTTTAGCAATTCCGTGAAAATAGCAGAGAATGTCGAGCTGGAATTTGAATTCAATCGACTACACTTACCGCCTTATGAAATACCTGAGGCTTTTAAAGATGCCGAAGAATATCTTGAGGCACTTTGCCGACAAGGTCTTCAGGAAAGATACGATCAGATTAGTGAGGAGATAGAAGAAAGACTTCAATACGAATTACAAGTAATCAATCAAATGGGTTATGCCGGTTATTTTCTTATCGTGTGGGACTTTGTTCGTTTTGCACGGGATCAGGGTATACCTGTCGGTCCTGGACGTGGTTCGGCAGCGGGGAGCCTGGTAGCTTATTCTCTAGCTATTACCGATATAGATCCCTTACGTTACGGTTTGATTTTTGAAAGATTCCTTAATCCGGAAAGGGTCTCCATGCCTGATATTGATATAGATTTTTGTTACGAGCGGCGAGACGAGGTTATCCGCTACGTAGTAGATAAATATGGTGAGGACAAGGTGGCCCAGATTATTACATTTGGGACAATGGCTGCACGCCTGGCTGTAAGAGATGTGGGTAGAGCCTTAAATTTTTCCTACGGGGAAGTTGACCGTATTGCCAAAATGATTCCTTTCGAGCCGGGGATGAATATCAATAAAGCGTTGGAAATAAACAAGGAGCTGAAAGCTCTATATCATAGCGATAAACGTTACAGCCACTTGCTGGACACTTCACGCAAGGTAGAAGGTCTGCCCAGGCATGCTTCTACTCATGCGGCAGGAGTTGTTATTGCCGGAGGGCCGCTTACGGATTTAGTACCTCTACAAAAGACTTCTGATGGCGCAATGGTGACCCAGTTTCCCATGAATATTTTAGAAGAACTGGGTTTGCTTAAAATGGACTTTTTGGGGTTGCGCACTCTCACTATTATGGATGAAGCTGTGCGCCAGGTAAACAAAAATTGCTCAGAAAACAAAAAAATAGCCATCAAGGATATCCCCCTTTATGATGAAAAAACTTTTGCCCTCTTATCCAGCGGAGAGACTGCAGGTGTTTTTCAGCTGGAGAGTGCTGGCATGCGTGGAGTTCTCAAAGAATTAAAACCAAACAGGATAGAGGATATTATCGCAGTGGTAGCCCTATACAGGCCAGGTCCCATGGAGCAGATCCCTGCTTTTATTGAAAGCAAACACGGGAAAAAAGCAATACACTATCCTCATTCTGATCTGGAACCTGTTTTGAAAGAAACATATGGAGTAATAGTTTACCAGGAACAAATCATTGAAGTAGCGGCGCGCATGGCTGGATTTACACTGGGACAGGGAGATCTCCTTCGCCGCGCTATTGGAAAGAAAAAGCTGCAGATACTTGATGAACAGCGGCAGATTTTTGTACAGGGTGTCGAAAAAAACGGGTATCCTCGCAAGCTGGGCGAGGAGCTTTACGAGCTGATTGTTAAATTTGCCAATTATGGTTTCAACAAATCTCACGCTGCGGCTTATGCCATGGTGGCATACCAGACCGCTTTTCTAAAAGCCAACTATCCCTTGGAGTTTATGGCAGCTTTGCTAACCGGAAACATGTCCAACAGCGACAAAGTAGCTCTTTATATTGCGGATTGCCACCGGCAGGGTATCAAAATCCATCCACCGGATGTAAACGAAAGCTATACTAATTTTACTGTGGCCAAAGATGAGCATATAAGATTCGGCCTCGCTGCTGTAAAAAATGTTGGTAGGGGGGCCATTGATACCATTATTAAAACCAGGAAAAAAGAGGGAAACTTTACAAGTCTCTATGATTTTTGTAGCAAAGTCGATCTGCGCACTTGTAACCGAAAAGTTATTGAGAGCCTGATCAAAGGCGGTGCTTTTGATTCCCTTGGAGGTCTGCGGGCCCAGTATTTAAATATTCTTGATAAAGCGCTTGCTTATGGGCATCAGTCTCAAAAAGATAAAGCCGGAGGACAGATCTCCATGTTTTCGTACATGGAAGGAAACGGAGGGTTGGAAGCTCCGGACGATGATCTTCCTGAAATTCAGGAGTTTTCTCCCAAGGAAAAACTGCTACTAGAAAAAGAAATGGTGGGAGTTTATGTTTCGGGGCATCCCCTGGATCAGTACAGGGAAATCATGGAAAACTTAAACGGAGTGGTATCTAACGCTGAGCTTCCTGATGTGGGTGAGGGTAGACAGATTTCCATAGCCGGGCTTATTAATTCCAACAAGGTCATTTATACCAAGAAAGGGCTCCCCATGTGTTTTATGACCGTAGAGGATCTCACTGGAGAAGTTGAAATTGTTGTGTTCAACGATCTTTATGAAAGATACCAGGAAGAGTTGCAGGAAGACAGGGTTGTTATCGTGGGTGGAAAAGTTACAATTAAGGATGAGACAGAAATCAAGATTATTGCCAGCGAAATGACTTTTCTACCCCTTGAACCGAAACAACTTATTATAAGAATTTGTGGTGATAAACCACTAGGGGAAATGGTAACCTTAAAAGACACTCTTACTTCTTTTCAAGGCGGGATACCGGTGTACCTCTATTTTGAAGATAATAGCAAACTTATTTTGACAGGACGAGAATGTTGGATAAGGGAAGATAATGAGCTTTTTAATAAGATTGAAAAAATTGTGGGGAATGATAGCGTAAAGGTGCAACAGCAGGCCGCTTCGGGTTTTTAGGGTTATAAAGCTTTTTTAACAGGAGGAGCTTAATCTTGGAAAGAATCGCCGTGCTTACCAGTGGAGGAGACGCTCCCGGCATGAACGCTGCCGTTAGGGCTGTTGTGAGAAAGGGCATTTATCATGGCCTAAAGGTTTTTGGAATAAAAAGAGGTTTTCAGGGGTTGATTAACAAAGAGGTAAGCATTATGGAGCTGGGTTCTGTAGCCGATATTATTCATAGGGGTGGGACTATTTTACTTACCGCCCGTTCTCCAGAATTTATGACTGCTGAAGGTCAAGAGAAGGCTGTAGAATTAATGAAGGAAGAGAATATTCAGGGTCTTGTCATTATTGGAGGGGATGGTTCTTTTCGAGGTGGAAAAGTATTACAAGAAGCAGGTATTCATACTGTAGGAGTTCCTGCTACTATCGATAACGATGTGCCTTGCACTGACTTTTGTATCGGATTTGATACGGCAGTCAGTACCGTTATTGATGCTATTAATAAACTAAGGGATACAGCTACTTCTCACGAGAGGACGTATCTTATTGAAGTGATGGGGCGCGATACGGGACATATTGCCTTGCAGGCAGGGCTGGCTGGCGGAGCAGAATCCATTATTGTCCCAGAAGCCCCTTTTGACTTAACAGAGGTTTGCAACAGGTTAATGCGCGGGGTAGAGAGGGGTAAGTTGCATAGTGTTATTCTCGTAGCTGAAGGAGCAGGTGAAGCCATGCACCTTGGCGAAGAGATCAAGCGTTTGGTCAACATGGAAGTGCGTGTTACCATTTTAGGACACCTGCAACGGGGTGGAACTCCTACGGCTTTCGATCGAGTATTGGCCAGTCGCCTTGGTGGAAAAGCGGTAGACTTGCTCCTGGAGGACGAGAGCGGCTCCATGGCAGGATATTGGAAGGGAGAAGTGCAGGGGGTTCCGTATGAGGATATTTTTTCCAGCCAGAAAGAATTCCTGTGGGAAGATTATAAGCTGGCTAATATTTTGTCCATTTAATTACTACAGAAGGTGATTGAGCTATGAGACGCACAAAGATTGTTTGCACCATTGGGCCTTCATCGGAGGAGCTGCAGTTAATCAAGGATTTAATAGGAGAAGGCATGGATGTGGCCAGGCTGAACTTTTCTCATGGACCCCTGGAAGATCACCTCCAACGGCTACAAAACATTCGCCTGGCCAGCCGGGAATTAGGTAGAAGGGTTGGATTATTGGTGGATCTCAAGGGGCCAGAGGTGAGACTGAAGGATTTTTGGCGTGAAGGGGAAGAACTACAGGAGGGGGATCCATTTATTCTCACCGTGGAAGATATTGTAGGTAACAAGACCAAGGTTGGTGTTACTTACAAAAGGCTCCCTTATGATTTACAGCCAGGCAACCACGTTCTAATTGATGATGGATTAATCGATTTGAAAGTAGAATCAGTTACTGCCACCGATGTACTAACGGTAGTAGTCCATGGCGGGAAAATATTTTCCCGTAAGAGCGTAAACTTACCAGGCGTTTCCCTTGGCCTTCCTTACCTCTCCCGTGAGGATGAACGAGATATTGATTTTGCCCTGGAACATGACTTGGATTTTATCGCTGCTTCTTTTGTTAGCAAACCTGATGATATTTTTTCCGTCAGGAGTCTCGTGGAGAATAAAAACAGCATGGCCAGGATTATTGCCAAAATAGAAAACAGTGAAGGCGTAGATAACTTCGAGAGTATTCTCCAGGCAGCTGATGGAATTATGATTGCCAGAGGAGATTTGGGGGTGGAAATTCCCGCTGAAGACGTCCCACTGGTACAGAAAAAATTAATTGCGACCTGCAACAACTTTGGCAAACCTGTAATTACCGCTACGCAGATGTTGGATTCCATGATAAGAAATCCCCGTCCCACCCGGGCGGAAGCCAGTGATGTGGCTAATGCTATCTTTGATGGAACGGATGCCCTGATGCTTTCAGGGGAGACAGCAGCAGGTCTTTTCCCGGTGCAAGCAGTGAGAACAATGGCCATTATTGCGAAGCGCACTGAGGAGGACTTGGAATATAAAAAAAACATGGAAGTCTTTGATCCCCCAGGTCATAAGACTGTTACCGATGTGATAAGTTTTGCTACTTGCCGCGCCTCTCAAGAACTTGGAGCGGCAGCGATCATTACAGCCACCCAGTCAGGGCATACGGCGCGTATGGTATCCAAATATAAGCCACGTGCTCCCATAGTAGCTGTCACTCCAAGCGAAAAGGTGGCTGCTACCTTAATGCTTACCTGGGGAGTATACCCTTTACTGTCCCCTCTTACGGCTCACACAGATGAAATATTTGACGCAGGGGTTGATGTTGCTTTGTCCGCAGGTTTGATTTGTAGTGGAGATCTGGTCGTTCTTACGGCTGGAGTCCCTGTAGGAGTGACTGGAACTACAAATTATATGCGCATAGATACAGTAGGTGAGATAATAATACAAGGTCAAGGACTGGGTAGAATCTCAGTGACCGGGCAGGTACACATGGCCTTTTCGGCAAGGGAGGCTTTTGAGATTGAGAAGGGACAGATCCTGGTAGCCAAATTCACGGATAAAAGTTATTTGCCCGCCATGGAAAAAGCAGGAGCTATTATTACGGAAAGCGGAGGTCTAACTTCTCATGCAGCCATAGTAGGTTTAAGCCTTGGTATTCCTGTGGTTGTAGGAGCAGAGCGTGCAACGGAGGTTCTTACTTCCCGGCAGATAATAACAATGGACGGGACAAGAGGATTGATATACAGGGGAAGGGCAAAGGTTGGCTAAAAGACATGGTGTTCTTTTTTACTGGCCCAAAACAGAAAGTTGCAAACAGCTGTGTGTAGGCTAGTAAAAATTTTGTGGGGGAGGGGATTACACTATAATGAAACAAACTGAATCGTCAATCAGGGTTCGTTATAAGGATACAGATCAAATGGGGGTTGTCTACTACGCCAATTACTTTGTTTGGTTTGAAGTAGGGAGAGCGGATTATTTTCGTGCCATGGGGATGACTTACAAGGACTTAGAGCAGAATGAAATCTATCTCCCTGTGATAGAGGCATACTGCCAGTATAAAAGCCCTGCACGCTATGATGATGAGATATTCATTATGACTACGCTAAAAATGCTGCAGGAGGTAAAGCTGAGCTTTGGGTATGAGATTTTAAATAAAGAAAAAACCCTTCTTTTGGCAAGTGGAGAAACCATTCATGCCTTTGTTAATAATAAGGGTAAGCCTGTAGTGGCTAGAAAACAAAACCCTTTTCTCTGGAGGATGTTGCGAGACAAGGTGGATCCAGAGAAAAAAGAGGGTTGAGAGCTGAAAAAGGTGGGTTTATGTATTAGAAGATGAATAGATTATGTTTATAATAATGGAAGATATTATTATGGGTATTATAATATAGTATTTAAATAGGGGGAAAAGGTTATGAGCAATAATAAAACGGGCATAGTGTATCATGATGATTTTCTTCTCCATACCAACGCCTATCACCCAGAATGTAAAGAACGCTTGGAAGCAGCCATGGAAAAGTTGGAGAGTAAAAAAGTCTTGGAGAAATTGGAGCTGCTTGAGCCTCAAGAAAAAGCTCCTGTGGATATCATTTCTCTGGTCCATAATAATGATTATATAAAGGGAGTGGAAAGGGCTTGTAAAGAGGGCAACAGACAATTGGATATGGATACTTATCTGACTGCCGACACTTATGAAGTAGCCAGATTGGCAGTGCAGGGCGGCTTGGATGCCTTGAAAAAGGTCATGGGAAATGAGCTGAAACAAGTTTTTGCCCTTCTTAGGCCGCCAGGCCATCATGCTGAGCCCAATAGGGGAATGGGTTTTTGTATTTTTAACAACATTGCTATTGCCGCCCGGGTGTTACAGCAACAATACGGACTGGACCGGATAATGATCGTAGACTGGGACGTACATCATGGAAATAGCACTCAACATGTTTTTGAAACCGAAGCAGAAGTACTCTTCTTCTCCGCACATCAAAGCCCTGCTTACCCGGGAACAGGAGGATTAAAAGAAGTTGGTAGGGGGGACGGAAAAGGTTTTAATATTAATGCCCCAATGCCTATGGGGTGCGGAGATGATGACTATAAAACTCTTTTCAAGGAAGTTCTTCTTCCGGTGATGGATGATTATAAACCGCAGATGTTATTGGTCTCAGCTGGACAGGACGCTTTTATGGGTGATCCCTTGGCATCTATGAACGTTTCGCGGCAATGTTATGCAGAATTAAGCGAGCTTTTGTTGGAAGGCGCCAGGAAGCATACCGGAGAAAAGATGGTTTTCTTTCTGGAAGGAGGATATAATGTAGATGGGCAGGCTTCTATCATCTTTAATGTCCTCAACACAATTTCGGGATGGGGCTTGCCCCTGGAGGAAGATAGTGATCCCTCCCGGGGCAGTAAAGGGGCAGATACTATAAAGTCGATTATTAATGTCCATAAAGAATACTGGCCTATTTTGAGGTAACAAATCTATAATTCATTTGAGCCAAGTTTGTGCATTAATAAACCGGTGACTAACTTAGGAAAAAAGTAAGTAGATTTCTGCGGAAGGCGAAATCCGTTTTCTGCCAGTTCAAAAAGATCCTCAATAGATGGCTTATTCATAAAAACGGAGTATTGGGAATCACCCCTATCCACCTGGAGCATGGCTTCCCATTCATCGCGCAAGTATCCAAGGTCGGATTTATTCTTTATTTCTTTTTCTCCAAGGTTGAAGATATTGTCCAGGACAAGTTCCTGAAGAACTATTGTATCGATCCAGGGGTGAATTTCAGAGTTGCCAGCGGAACTTTTGGTTGTTAGAAGGTAAAATTCTTTTTCTGGGGTATAAAGCCCGCAAGAAAGGATTTCTCCTGCACTGGCATCAAGATGTTCTTTCAAAACTGAAAGTAGTTCTTCAGCATTTTTGGGTGTCGAAAGTTTGGAGATCTGAAAATTTTTGTTTAGCTTATCAAGCAATTCGTTGGTTCCAATGGAACTGCTTTTGACGAGACGGTGAGTAGGGAAAGTAAGTAATCCTTCATTTTGGGTGTTTACTAAAGCCATTAGGGTCTTAGAATATCCAGAGGCATCACCCGATTTTTTTGCTTGTTCCCGGTAATATTCAAGGGCTGTTTCATAACGATGGTGACCATCGGCGATAAAAAATTTCTTTTGACGCATAAGTTGTTGTACAGTCTGAATCTTACTTTCATCGTTAATAGCCCATATTCTGTGTAATTGATTTTCCATATCTTCAAAGTCCATAATAGGATCAAAAGAGGATTTAAGCTCTGCAATTAGTTTTTCTATGGTTTTTTCCTTGTCATGGTAGAGGCCAAAGACCGGGCTAAAATTAGTATTGCAGTGTCGTAACAATTCGAGTCTATCTTCTTTGGGTTTGCTCAGGGTTTCTTCATGGGGGATAATCTTGCCTTCTTCCAGAGGTACGAGTTCTACGCTACAAAATATCCCTTGACGGATGAACGATTTTTGCTTGTAGGTAAAATGTTGTTCATATAAGTAAAGGGAAGGCTTACTGTCTTGGACCAGGATTTCTTTTTCCTGCCATTCCTTAAAATTGCGTGCAGCACGGATATATTTATTATTTGTACTGTTATCCTGAGGGTCAGATCTGTTATAATCAAGGTGGACAATGTTATATAGGCTTCTTTCATATAATTTTTCCTGCATTTCTTCGGATATTACATCATAAGGTGGTGCGATTAAGCTAGGAAGTTCTTTTGATAAAGATTCTGCATAGCGAAGTCCTTTAAAAGGAAAAATCTCAGGCACTAATAAAACCCCCTTTAGTTAGTTAAAACAAAAATGAAAATCACGCCCTAGAGTTTAATATAATTAATGCTAAAATACAAGTAAGCTGTAAGTTGTTTATAAGCCTTGATGAAAGAGGAGGGAGAGCAATTGAGCCTGGCTGCCATCGATTTGGAAAAACGCATAGAAATACTGGAGCAGATACCTCCTTTTGATACCCTGAACGAGGAACAACTTCATAAAGTTGCCTCCTCGTTACTGGAGGAAACCTACCAGGAGGGAACATATATTGGCAGGCAGGGAGAAACTTCCAGGCATGTTCTGTTCTTGGTTGTTAAAGGAAGAGTCGAAATAAAAGTGAAAGATAAGTATGACAATGAAACGATAATTGGCTATAGGGAACCGTTGGAGTTTATGGGGGAAGCGGCCTTCTTTTCCGGTGAAGAATATCCAGCTTCGGCCAGGACACTTGAGGAAACCCAATGCCTGTTACTTCCAAACGAAATTTTCGAAGAGGTTTTAGTTGAGAACCCTGATTTTGCAGCTTTTTTTGGCAGGATGTTAGCAGAACGCTTGCGCATTCTCTATCAAAAAATATCCGAGGAAGAGAATAATTCAGGTGAAGAAGGTTTTAATAAACGTATAGGCGATGTGATGGTCACCAATGTGGTTACATGTTCCCCCGATGATAATGTTCAGAGGATTGCGTCGCTCATGCATGATAACAACGTGAGCTCTGTTATTGTGAACGAAGGGAAAACGCCGTTAGGTATTGTCACAGAAGGGGATCTGGTCTCCAAGGTTCTGCGAAAACCAGATCTGCAGAACAAGGCTCATAGTACTGCCAAGCAAGTGATGAGTAGAGGTCTCATAAAAGTAAATCCAGACGATTTCACTTATCAGGCTTTTTTATTGATGGTAAAAAACCGTATAACCCATGTAATAGCAGTAGATGACGACGGCAATCTGGCTGGTATTATGGCCATGCAAGATGTTATAAAATCCAGAAAAACGGGTGCATTGGCTATTGTCAACAGAATAGAGGCCAGCGGCTCAGTAGATGAAATAGTAGAAGTGCGGAGTGAAGTCGACCAGGTTCTTCGCGCACTGCTGGTAGAAAGAGCTACGGCTATGGAAGCCACTTCCGTAATAACAGAGCTATACGATCGCATAACCCGGAAAATAATTCAGATCTCGGAACAGAGCATGGTAGTCGAAGGTTATGGACCTCCTCCTGCAAGTTACTGTTGGATCACAATGGGAAGTAGCGGCAGAAAAGAACAGTACGCTCGCACTGATCAGGATAACGGCATTATTTACGAGAACGTGCCAGAAGAAAGAGAAGCAGAGGTAAAAAAATACTTCCTTACATTGGGAGAGAAAGTTGTGGCAGGTCTTGAACAATATGGTTTTGAGCGCTGTAAGGGAAATGTCATGGCTAATAACGAAGATTGGACTCATTCGTTCGATGGGTGGCGGAATACCATTAAAGAGTGGATAACTTTTCTGGAGCCCCAAAATGTGCGTTATATGACCATATTTCTCGATTTCCGTTTTGTATACGGCAAAAAAAGTCTTTACGACCTGCTTCTAAACTTTGTGGTGAGAAATTTCCGTAATTCATTAACAGTGCTTAACTTCCTGGTGGAGGATAATTTGGGGAAAAGAGTGCCTTTAAGCATTTTCCGCCAGATCCAGACGGAACGATCGGGTCCTTATAAAGGGATGTTGAACCTGAAAACTTCTGCCTGCGTTCATATGGTGGACTGTGTCCGGGTTTTTGCCCTGAGAGAGGGAGTGCTTGCCACTAATACTGTAGAAAGATTAAAAGAAGTTGGCAAACGCAAACTTCTCAAAGAGAAAGATGTGGAATACTTTATTTCGGCTTATGAAACCCTTATGATGCTGAGGGTCAGGGATGCGATGGAGAAGATGAGTAACGGGGTGTCTCCAGACAACTATATAAATCCCAAGGAGCTTAGCAACCGTGAGTATACGCTTTTGAGGGAAGCGCTTATTATGGTCAGTCGCCTGCAGACAATAACCAATAATAATTTCCGCATTGCGCCTTAGGGTTCTTCGGGCGGTTTAAGGATGTATGCATTTTCTTTCATCTTGGACAAGAAAAGGTGTAGATCATTTAAAGTCTCAATTTGATGTTTTTCAAACATTGTTTCCAGAAGATTATGAAATAGTTTTGCTGTCATCAAAGAGTCCCCCAGTGCAGTATGCCTCTCACTATCTGTGAAATTGATTCCAAAGCGATATAGAAGGCTCTCCAGGGAATGTTCGATCATATCGGGAAGCAGATATCTTGATAAAGTATAGGTGTCTATTACCGGATTACAGATGCGTACTGGAGCCAGATGACACAGGGCTATATTTAAAAAGGCCATATCGAAGGCGGCATTGTGGGCGACCAGTATCCTGCCACCGATAAAATCCAAAAATTCGTTTAGAACAGGATATAAGCTTTCCTTGTCAGCTACCATTTCATTGGTAATACCAGTAATGTAACTTGCCGTGGCAGGTATTTTCCGACCGGGGTTTACGAGCCTGTTAAAAGTTTGATCTTCCTGTATGGAACCCTTCTCAAATATTACGCCTCCAATAGAAATAATCCTGTCTCCCCTAAAGGGTTGCAGTCCTGTGGTTTCTGTATCAAAAACTACATAAGGGGTATCTTTCAGGCTTTGTTTCCAGTTAATCTGTTTCTCGGTAGTTTTAATCTTGCGCAGTAATTCTTGTATCACTTCACGGTTTTCTTGAACCGCTTCCATTTTTTTATTAGCAAAATTAACCGGCAAGATTTTTGCAATAACATCCGCCATCCTATATACAAAAGGGTAATAAAGGTGCGGTTTCCTGTTGAGATCAAAACAATCAAGCTCATAAAAATATCGTACTTGCATAGTAGGACCCCCGCACAATAAATGTAAAAATGCTTCAAATTAAGAAATTTCTTATGAAGTATTTTACTAAAAAAAAAGTGTAATAGCAAGGTGCTATAAAGGTTGGAAAGCTTTCAAACTTTTTACAGGGCTTATCAAGTATTTGGCATGCAAAGAATTTTGGTATAATTATTTTTTAAAAAACGAGGAGGCCCTATGAATTGAGCAAAGAAAAAAAAATAAATTATAGTTTTTCAAAGATGAAGGGAATATTAGAACGTCCAGAACCTTTAAATAATTTTGCTCGGGATAGGATGGGGCAAGTTAAACATTTTCTGGAAGGTAGGGAAAACTATAACTGTCCCTCTTCGTGCAAACACTGTTGTTATGGTTCTATTCTGATGTCCTACACTGAATTTACTTTTATAATGATGTTTATACAGAAAAACTGGAGTGAGGATTATATCGAATGGTTGTTAGAAGAAAAGATAGGGCTACTTCAGGAAGACCACAGATATCTACTCTGCCCTTTTTTGCAGGAGAATGTTTCAAAAGAGCACTGTCTTGTTTATCCCGCTCGCCCTCTAATCTGTCGTGTCTTTGGCACCACTGCAGCTGAGTGCGGAGAGCAAATTGTGCCTTCTTACATGGAAGAAGAGATTTTGTATCATGCACATAAATTGCTTTATTACAGCGGAGAGCAATTTATTGCACTTAATCTGGACGAAAAGATTTCTCTTTTCGAAGCACCGTTTACTCTTTGGTGTTTGGCGGACGATAGTAGCGAAAGCAGAAATTATTTAACCCGATTAATTGAAAAAAAGAAACATTCATTTCAAGGAGTACTTTACGAGAACAAAAAACATAGCTTTTATGTGCTAGAAAATGGTTATAAAAAAATTCTTTCCAGCCATCGGTTTGAGTAAGAAACAATAACATTACTACACTTCTCGTAGTTATAAGAGATGCCCTAGTTATCTAGTCAGGATTAATCCCTTGGACAACAACTTCTTCTACTACAAGGTTACCTTTGTAATGGACAATATCGTTGATCAATTCCGCTAAATCTTCTGATGAGAGCATACGCTTGGGATCATGGGCCCATCCCCCCCCATGATCGAAGAAAGGAGTATGAATGCTCCCTGGTAGGAGGCAGGTAACCTTAATATTATGGTAGCGCAGTTCCTCTCGAAGAGAGAGGGAGATTCCTCTCTGTGCGAATTTAGAGGCTACATAAGCAGTACATAATGGTGTATCCCCTTTAATTCCCCAGTAAGAAGAGTTGATGAGAACATGACGGGGTTCATTAGCCTGCAAAATCATTGGAAGAAGGTATTTAGTGCAGAGAAAAGTACCAAAGATCATAGTATCTTGCATTAACTTCCATTCCTCGGAGGTGAGGTCAATCATAGGTTTAAATATTCCCAACCCTGCGTTGTTAATGAGTATGTTTACTTTCCCGAACGCTTCTTTCAAATAATCTGCCAGATCCTTTATCTCCTCTTCGTTAGAAATGTCAGCTGTGTAAAAAGATGCATGGCCACCATTTTCGACAATGATATCTTTAACTTCTGATAGCTTTTCCTTGTTACGTGCCACCAGTATTATATGGTGATCTTTGTTCTTCGACATGGTTATAGAAAGATCTCTGCCCAGACCCGATGAAGCTCCGGTAATTACTACTACAGTTTTAGAATTATATGGCATCTCCCTGGAATTCTTTCCCCGTTTTCGGGAAAATTGATCCCTTCACCTACCTTTTAGTATATTTGTTCCTTGCTTATTTTACCTTATTTTTGTATTAAAGGTAAACCCCGTAAAATTAAAAAGCTTTGTTTATTTAATTTTAAAGCCAGGGCATTCTGTCGACTTTGTTCCCTTTCAAGACCGGTGTGATTCTTGATTTTAGCGGTTCTGGCACATTTTTTAACTTCATCCCATCTGCCTTTTGGATCATTTTTAAATCAACTTTTACCACCAGGCTTAACTCTTTGGCCGTAAGGTGTTGGTTTTTCCTTAGTTCTTTAACGGTTTTGTTCTTAAAACCCCAGCAAAAAAGCAAAACCATCACCACCTCAACCTGTTAATTGCTCTTAATTGTAACAAAAAGATGTATAATTATCTTTTCTGGATAGTTACGATTTCAGTAAGAACGGGCCTGCCTTTATAGTATCTGTTTTGATATAAGCGTAAAGGCAGGCCCGTTCTTAAGTTATCTGACAGGTAATACGGCTTGTAGGTCCTAAATCCTAATGATCAATGTCCCCTTCAAGCGAGGACCACTGGACTACTGATTCTGCTGCTGATTCCTGTGGGTAAAATTCTTTAAAAATTCTATAATACAGGTACTCTTCTTTATTTCTGATTAAAATATCGTCATTTTGCTCTTGTGCTTTTAGAAATTCCCTATTGGATACTCGTGTGTCAGCCAGGCGTTCCATCATTTCATTGCAGCCAGTGCCATGACTGAACTGTGCTTTGCGTCGCCATACTACTTCGTTCGGCAGATCATCTTCAAATGCCTGGCGCAAGATCCATTTTTCTATCTGTTTTTGGCCGTGTATCTTCCAATCCAAAGGGGTGCCCAGAGCAAATTCCAATAAGTCATGGTCCATAAATGGCACATGAGATTCAAGAGAATGAGCACTGTTCATGCGATCTACCCTTTGAAAGCCCATCCCGTGACCGATGGAGATAATGTTTAACAATTCCTTTTCTACTGCTTCGTCAGACTCCAGTTCTTTAATATAGTGATAGCCACCGAAAAGTTCATCAGCACCTTCCCCACATAAAACTGAATGGCAACCGGCTTCAGCGGCAAGCTTGGAAGCAAAATAATTAGCAATAGCGCTCTGTACGAGTGGAGCATCAAAAGATTCCAGGTGGTAGATCACTTTTGCCAATACCTGCATAATTTCCTCTTCCGTATAGACATGCTGCTGGTGTCGCGCATCAAGGTGTTTTGCTACCAGTAAAGCTGCTTCCAGATCAGGGCTACCTTCAAGCCCTACGGCAAAGGTCTCCAAGTTTTCGTTGTTATGTTTTGCTGCAGCAGCAACAATACTGCTGTCCAGACCTCCGCTGAGTAAAACGCCCGGATGCTCATTTTCCAGAAAGCGTTTTTCTACCGCACGTACCATGATCTCTCTGAGATTGCTGGCCGCATTTTCCGGGTCATCCATTGGTTCATCTGAGCTCTGCGGATCAATAGCAAAAGGTTGAAATCCTTTCTGCGGGGTATAATAATGCCCCGGCGGGAAAACGTTAATGTCTTCTGTAACTTCAGCCAGTTCTTTGATCTCCGAAGCAAAATATATTTTTCCATTGTTCTTTCCATAATACAAGGGCTTAATTCCAAAGGGGTCCCTCGCCACTAGCAGCGATTCCCCGTTAGTAACCGCAAGCGCGTATGAACCTTCCAGATCTTTGAGAAAATCTGCACCTTTTTCCTGAAAAGAAGCAGCAACCAGACTGCTGTGGTCGTGATCGAAAAGTTCATCGCTAAACAGATAACCGTCACATACCGCGCTAGTTTTGCCGTTGCTGGAGAAAGTTGTCACATTCTCGGAAGAATTACCTTCGTTTATGTGGTTGCTGCAGTAACCAAGGGCCATATTTCCAATCCTTTGAATGCCTGTCACTTCACCCCGGTGCTCCAGCTTCGATAACATCCTCCGCAGGTCTGCTTCCTCAGAAGTACCATATGAAACGGCAATACCACTCATTTGATAAATCTCTCCTTAACAAAATAGTTTTTGATGATTTAACTTTCTTACATATATTATTATAAAATAATTACGGTTATATGTCAAATACTGAGAACCTTGTTAGCGGGTTTTAAGGGGTTTGCAGCTATTGACCTTCTTCAGATGTTACTTTAAAGATATATAGGATGAGGAGCGGGTTGTAGAGTAGATAATAAAATGGTAATAGGCTTGTTTTCCCTTAAATTATAAATCATAGTTGTTTTTTTCCTGCAGATAGCGCAGGTGGCAGGTATCGTTTAAAAGTAAGAAATTGAAAGATGCTCCGTCCCATTCCAATAGATTGATGCAGGCAGTATTCTGCTGTATCCTTCGGAAAACATTAAGGCTGCACCCCAACAGCATGCATAGAAGAGCCTTGGTGATTACGCGGTGGGAAACAATGACCAGGTCATATTCCGCATACTTTTTTGCTGCTGTATAAAAAGCCTCTAAAGCCTTTATAGATGTTTCTCTAAGATTTCCTCCGCCGGGAAAAGATACAGAATCCGGTTCCACTATCCACTTCTGGTACAGTTCCGGATACGAGCTCTCTACTAAAGCCCTGCTTTTCCCCTGCCATTCTCCAAAATTTATATCATTAAAAGCGTTTTCTGTATATATTTGTGCTCCTGTAGTAGAGGAGGTTTTCTTATAATTACTGAATTTATCTTCTTTTTCATCAAGAAAACTGCTGGCCAGGATCGCTGTTTCACTTGCCCGTTGTAGCGGGCTGGATAGAAAAATAGGCTTTTCCAGTTTTCTTGTCTTTAACTCTTCTGCTACAGCCAAAGCCTGTTTACGTCCAAAGTCGTCCAGGGGAATGTCATACTGTCCGCGAAAAATCTCTTCTTTGTTCCATCTTGTTTGTCCGTGCCTAATTAGGTATATAAAACCCAAGCTAGAATGCCACCTCCTGATGAATAATCTGAGTATCTGTTTACCTGTATTGTTTATTATAATTCAGCTTCTGTCAAATAAAATATTAGAAGGGGGGTTTCCAAGCATCTATATAAGTTAAATAGTACAATGATATAAAAATGACGCTACCCCTCCGGAAGTTGAAGTTTGCCGGATGTAATGTCGTCATTTTTAAAGACACCTTTAGTTTAAGGAGATAAGCATTTTGCGGAAACGTTCTTTAATTTATAGGAACTTCGTATTGAGGGTGACCCCCCTGTAGACCTTTAAGCAGATCTTCAGCAGCAATCATGGCCATTTTGAAACGTGTTTCTATACTTGCGCTCCCAATGTGGGGCAGTGCCACAACATTAGGTAATGCCAGCAGCGGATGCCCAGGTTCTATAGGCTCCTTCTCAAAAACGTCCAGTCCAGCGCCTCTAATGATTCCTTCCTGTAAAGCCTCAAGCAAGGCTTTTTCATTTACCACTGTGCCCCGGGCGGTATTTATCAAGACTGCGGTCGGCTTCATTAAAGATAGCTCTTTTTTGCCTATTAAGTTGATAGTATCGGTGTTGCCGGGGAGGTGAAGAGAAACAAAATCACATTCTTGCAAAAGAACCTCCAACGGTTTATAGGTGATTTTTTCTTGTTGTTCAATTTCTTTTTTTCTGCTTCGGGAATAATAGGATACATTCATGCCAAAACCCTTTGCCCGTCTAACCATGGCCTGACCAATTCTGCCCATACCTACGATCCCAAGCTTTGCGCCATAGATATCACGTCCGGCCATAAATAAAGGGGCCCATCCTTTCCATTTCCCTTCATAAATAGACCTGTTTGCTTCAAGAATCCTTCTGCTGGTGCTCATAAGCAGAGTAAAAGCAAGATCAGCGGTAGTTTCTGTAAGAACTCCAGGGGTATAGGTCACCTTGATTCCTTGCTCCCGGGCGAACTGGACATCTATGTGGTCGTATCCTACCGACATAGTGGAGATTATCCGCAGTTTAGGAGCGGACGAAATTACTTCCCTGTCTATTTTATCGGAGAGGGTGCAGTATATACCCTCTACCTGGTCAATCTGTTTTAACAAAACATCACGGGGGACCGGGGTTTGCTCTTCGTTCCATAACTTTAGTGAACAACGTTTTTTCAGATACTGCAGCGCTGGATCCGGCAATTTTCTGGTCAGATAAACACTTCCGACCTTTTCCATAGTTTGATGATCTCCTTATGTTTAAATGTTGCTTATACTATTAAATATGAAAGAGCGTTTTTCCTGCATGCCATACATGCAATTATTCTTCATCATAAGTCTCGCCAGTCAACTGTTCCAAGGGAGTGGTTTCAAACAGTCCCCGTTTCATCTTCAGTTTAACCCACAAAGCAGAGTAGATAGCGGCAATCTGCCATTTATGGGCATTTTATCATCGTTTCATCCCTTATGTGCCTTATTATTTTTAAACCTAAGTTTGGAAATTTCATTCTTTTTCCTGATTGATATTTATGAGAGAGTTATTATAAAATACATTTACAAGATAATATAAAACACCTTGACCCATAAACTGCTATTTTTCTCGGTATAATCAATTTGAGCAGAAGAGGAGGTGTAGAAATCTTAAAAAGCATAATCGTTTAGGAAGGTAGAAAATTTTTCGTAGTTTTAAGAAAACAATTAGAGTTAGGAAAAGGAGGAAAAGTTAATGTCCAATATGATAAGAGTCAATATGACTAAAGGTGAAATGCACCATGAACCTGTGAAAGAAGAATTGGAAACATTTGGCGGTCGAGGGTTGATTGCTAAAATATTAAATGATGAGGTTGACCCCATATGTAATCCCTTGGAGGCCGAAAACAAGCTGCTTATTTGTACGGGACTTTTGGCAGGTACGCCTGCGCCTACTTCCGGTCGGATATCCATTGGCAGCAAGAGCCCGCTTACTGGCACTATTAAGGAAGCTAACGCCGGGGGAATGGCCGGTTATATGCTCTCCAGGCTGGGTGTTAAAGCAATAATTGTAGAAGGCAAATCAACGGATAACGATTGGTTCATTTTGAAGGTAGGAAAGGAAGGGGCGGTTCTATTACCTGCCGGAGAGTATGTGGGAATGAAAAACTATGACCTGACAGAGAAAATACGAACAGATTTCGGTGATAAAGTAGGAGTTCTATCCATCGGCGGAGCCGGGGAAAGGGGTTACTGGAATTCTACAATTCAGATAACCGATACCAGGGGACGGCCCAGCAGGTCTGCAGCCAGGGGCGGTCTTGGAGCAGTCATGGGTTCCAAGGGTCTTAAGGCTGTAGTACTGGAAGAATCAGGACCACCCGAGATACCGTATCATGAAAAGGAACTATTCAATACGGCAAATAAAAACTACATCGCCGGGATAAAGGCTCACCCTGTTTCCGGGGAAGCTATGCCTGCCCTGGGTACGGCAGTGCTGATTAATATAGTAAATGCCCTGGGGGCATTGCCCACCAATAATTTCAGCGCCGGTAACTTTGGCGATGCTGAAAAGATAAGCGGTGAAAATTTGGCCAAGATCCAGGGCGAAAGAGGCGGAAAGGAAAATCAGCCCTGTCAACCGGGTTGTCCCATCAGCTGCTCCAACATTTATCATGATGAGAATGGCCGGCATCTAACCTCCGGTTTTGAATACGAAACTATTGCTTTGAACGGCTCCAACTGTGGTATTAATGATTTAGACACCATTGCCATGATAGACCGCATGTGCGACGATTTTGGGCTGGATACCATGGAAACCGGTGCTACCATTGCTGTTTGCATGGAGGCCGGCAAAGCAAAGTTTGGTGATGGAAAAGCAGCGCTGGGTTTAGTGGAGGAGATGATAGAGGGCACAGAACTGGGCAAGATCATGGGGAATGGAACTGTTTTTGCCGGTACAAAACTAGGTGTAAAAAGGATCCCTGTGGTAAAAGGCCAGTCCATTGCCGCCTATGATCCCCGTGCTTTAAAGGGGACCGGTGTTACCTATGCCACTTCTCCCATGGGTGCTGACCATACCGCAGGAAACTCCATCCTGGAACAGAGTGTAACCCCCACTCAAAAGGAGGGGCAGGTACAGGTTTCTACTAACCTGCAAGTAGGAATGGCTACTTTTGACAACCTGGGGATGTGTATCTTCTCAGGCTTCTGCACCGAAGACCCTGCCAATATTGGCTACCTGCTGGAGATGATGTCCGGAAGGTACGGTGGGGAATGGGATCCAGACCGTTTATTTACTTTGGGGATTAAAACCCTGGCCCTGGAAAAAAGCTTTAACAGCAAAGCAGGGTTTACCGAAAAGGATGATGCCCTGCCCGAATTCATGTATAGAGAGAAACTGCCTCCTACAGGTAGCGTATTCGATATCGGTCCAGAAAAGCTTGCAGAGGCTGTACCTTTTAAAGAGGACTAAAATAATAATAGGAGGATATAGAAGGTTGAAGAGGAAAGATAGTTATGGACGTCAATGTTAAATTGTATTCTGTCTTCCGGTTGGAATATCCGGATTATGATGCGGAAAAGGGTTTAAGGGTAAATATAGAGGAAGAGTCCACCATTTTGGATTTATTAATTGCCCTGGGGATTGAGCAGCAAAGGGTGGCAATGGTGAATCTTAACGGTGAAATCACCCAAGATAAAAGTGTTGTTTTAAAAGAAGGCGATTTAGTGCAAGTTTTTCCTTTTTTTGGCGGAGGGTAATGAATCCGCTGAGTATTTTCGAGAAGAATATTGGTCCGCGTCGTTATTGTAGGACGAAGAGGCATGGGCAAGTTTTATGAAATGGTTCTGGGAATTTTAACACATCTGCATTGACTACAGACTTAATGCGTACTTGTTAAAATTTATATTGGAGGGACGGCACTATGAATTTAAAAGGCCTTACCATTGCAGTTCCCCGGGAGATAATGGCGGGTGAAAGAAGAGTCGCCGTTATTCCGGAGACAGTCCGTAATTTCACGGCAGCAGGAGCGAAAGTGTTAGTTGAGGCGGGCGCCGGTGAAAAATCATTCTACGAAGATGAAGATTATCGCCAGGCCGGGGCGGAAGTAATTGCGGATGCAGCTGAAGTATACCAAAAAGCCAATCTTATTTTAAAAGTTAAAGAACCGCAGCTTAATGAAATCAATTTGTTTCCTGAGAATAGCTTCCTGGTTTGTTTTCTGCATCCGGCCAATCCTGTTAACCATGAGATGATAAGAAAGCTTGCTGAAAAGAACATAAACAGTTTTACACTGGACAGTATTCCACGGATTTCGCGCGCGCAACAAATGGATGCGCTTACTTCTATGAGCACGGCAGCTGGTTACAGGGCGGTGATCACTGCAGCCTACCACTTGAGCAATTTTATCCCGGCAATGCCTATGGCTTTTGGTATGCTTCCTCCGTCACAGTTTCTCATTATAGGGATAGGGGTGGCCGGTTTGCAGGCTGCTGCAACTGCCAAACGCCTTGGGGCCAAGGTTAAAGCTCTGGATATAAGGCCTGAGGCTAATGAACAGGCCCGTAGTCTGGGAATAGAGGTTATTCCTTTTGAGCTTCCCGAGGGTATGGGGATAGGGGAAGGAGGATACGCCAGGCGGCTTCCGGATGAGTGGTACGAAAGGGAAAGAGAGGCACTCACCCCTCATGTGGCGGAAAGTGATGTGGTAATCCTCGGTGCACTTGTTCCGGGTGAAGAGGCGCCGAACTTGCTTGACGAATCTATGATGAAAAATATGAAAAAAGGTTCGGTTGTAGTTGATATTTCCATCGATCAGGGCGGCAACTGCGAGCTGTGTCGTTACGGAGGAGAATACGACTACCAGGGCATTTTTATTAGCGGTCTGGCCAACCTTCCTGCATATATGCCCGTTGCTTCGACCCAGATGTTTGCTAAAAATGTCGAAAAATACCTCAACCATATTGTCCAAGAGGGTAAAATTGATTTTGATTCAGAGGATGAGATTATCAAAAGCTCCCTTGTTACGAAAGGTTCTAATATAGTCCATAAAGGTACTATAGAAGCTATGAAAAATCTTGAATAATAAGCTACATCCTAACTGAATGCGAAAAGGAGGTTTTAGGATATGTTGCCGACTGTCATAATCTTCTTGCTGGCTTGTATTATCCTGGGCTACCGGGTTATATCTGCAGTTCCACCTCTCCTGCACACTCCGCTTATGTCAGGTATGAACGCATTATCTGGGATAACCGTGTTGGGCTCACTTGTTATCTATGCCAACTCTCCTCCGGGAGTAAGGGGTTTTGCAGCTGCGGCACTCGTTCTGGCTATGATAAATGTAGTAGGTGGGTTCTGGGTTACAGAAAGGATGCTGCGCATGTTTAAGCAGGACAGGCAAGAAGTGGAGGGGGCGGATTTTATAAATGATTAACCTGGTTATTCCAGTTTTTTTAACAGGGGGATTTTTGATTAGCATTCGTCTTATGCAGTCTCCCCGTACCGCTCTTTGGGGAAACCGCCTGGGAGCTTTGTCAATGGCGCTTGCTATTTTATTTGCTTTCCAGCAAATAGGGATAACAGAAAACTTGCATGCTTTCATATATATTGTGCTTGGGGCTGGCGTAGGAATTTTATTGGGGCAACAGGTGAGGATGATTCAGATGCCTCAAACGGTGGCTTTTTTCAATGGGCTAGGGGGTGGCGCTTCTGCCCTGGTGGCTGGTACTGCCGTGGCTATTAGCACCGGTACCGAGCCATGGGCCTTTTGGCTTACTGCTGCCCTGGCCCTGGGTATTGGAACTCTAACTTTAAGCGGTAGTGTGGTTGCTGCCTTAAAACTTCAGGGGCTAATTTCACAAAAGGCGGTTGTTGTTAAAGGACATGGCACAGTATTGTTGTTATTACTGTTGGCAGGAGTTATTTCCATAACTTTGCTTATTATTATACAGGAATTTCGCTACCAGTTTATCATAGCTGGTTTATTTGCCCTCTATGGCATTTTTGTGGCCGTACGCATAGGAGGGGCGGATATGCCGGTGGTCATCTCCCTTCTAAATTCATTTTCCGGGATAGCTGCTGCCGTAAGCGGGCTGGCAGTGAATAATATCCTATGAGCCGGTGTAG
>CAZMLU010000018.1:0-29192 GCA_964567295.1 uncultured Desulfovibrionaceae bacterium | reverse complement strand
AATTCCAGGCATACGCAAAGACCACCAGCAAATTCTTCCCCTGGTTCCCCAAAAAGTAGACTAAGGCAGGAGGCTGAAACAAACGATGCAATTCTTAAAATTGTACCTGGTAACATTTGGTTTTTTTCTGTTGATCGACATGATCTGGCTGGGTCTGGTTGCCAGAAATTTTTACCGTGAACATCTGGGATTTTTAATGAAAACGAATATTAACTGGCCTGCCGCCATCATTTTTTACCTTATCTTCGTAGGAGGACTGGTCTATTTTGTCATTTATCCTTCACTGTCTCATGGTAGCTGGACCACCGCACTAATGGCCGGTATCTTTTTTGGAATCGTTACCTACGCCACCTACGACCTGACCAACCTGGCCACAGTCAAAAACTGGCCCCTGACAGTAACACTGGTTGATATTCTCTGGGGGGCTTTTTTATCAGGAACCCTTTCCCTCATTGGCTTTTTTTACGGCAAGAACTTTTTGTAAAAAACGCTCACTATTAAGATGGCAGTTGCAAAGAAGCCCCAGCTATGCTAACATATCCATGGAGTTACTAATTACATATTATATTTAAAAAGGTTCCCTAAACGGGGAAAATGGGAAAGGGGTTTAAAGCCCCTGCAGCCCCCGCTACTGTAAGCGAAGACGAAACCTGCCATAACCACTGGAGCACCTTCTCCGGGAAGGGGCAGGAAGTAGACAGAAACGCAAGCCAGGAAACCAGCCTTTTTAAATATGTTTAGGAAATGCCTTCGGAGGGAAGGTATCGATGAATGATATCGGTAATTTTACCCCACTTGGTGAAGGTGGGTTTTTTTATTCAAAGAACTTCAAGACAGGAAAGGAGGCAACCCTTTCGGCTATTTCGAGAGCTGCCGCAGGGGAAAAACATGGCCAAGACTGCTATTATAACCTTAGCTCACGGAAGCAGGCTAAGCACTGCCAACAATGAAGTTGAAAAACTGGTGGAGATATGGAGACAGCAAAAACAGGAACGGGACAAACTTTACATTTATACCGCTTTTATGCAATTTGGAACTCCCTCCTTGGGGGAATCTATTAAAGAAGCTGTAAAAGAGGGCTGCAAGGAAATACTAATAGCTCCCCTGTTTTTAACTTCAGGGGCACATATAACAAACGACATACCTGAAATTGTCTCCCAAATGCGAGAACAACACCCCACTGTCCATTTCAGGCAGTGCCCTCCCCTGGGTTCTGACGAAAGGCTTCTTAACATTCTATGGGACAGAGTTAAAGAACACTTGCCCTCCAAAATATAAGCTGAATCTATTCTTTTATAGAAGATTCCATGGCAAATTTGGTTCGGTAAGAGAGAGGTGAATCTCCATGTCACTGGTCCTTTTCGGTGTAAACCATAAACAAGCCGGTATTGACCTGCGCGAAAAACTTTCCCTGCAGAAAGAAGAGTCGGAGCTAATCTTAAATGACCTTCTCCAGCAAGAAGGAATAGAGGAATGTTTTCTTTTTTCAACCTGTAATCGGACAGAACTCTATGCCATCTGTCAAGAAAGCAGCAAGCTAACTCACAGCTTTCTAAGTTCGTTTCAGAAAATAAAAAACACCCAACTGGACGGAAAGCTATTGGAGATATGTTATACGATGGAGGAAGGAGATGCTGTCAAGCATCTTTTCAGGGTAACTGCTGGACTGGACTCTATGGTGCTGGGAGAAACAGAGGTCCTGGGACAGGTTAAAGAGGCTTACTATCACTGCAGCGACAGCAGTTTTACCGGCACTTACCTGCACAACCTCTGTCAAACAGCCCTCTCCACCGGCAAAAAGGTCCATACCCAGACCGCTTTAGGACAGCATGCGATTTCCTTTGGTTATGCTGCCGCAGAAGTGGCTAAAAAACTTTTTACCTCCCTGGGAAACCAAACCTTGTTGGTCGTCGGAACTGGAGAGATGGCCAAACTAACCCTACAAAACCTTTTTGAACTTGGAACCAAAGAGGTAATAGTAGCCACACGGCGCCGGGAAAGAGGCCTTGAACTGGCCAGGAAGTTCCAGGGAAAAACCATCAACCTGACTCGCCTGGAAGAAGGACTGCGTAAGGCAGATGTGATTATTTGCGCTACTAACGCTCCACATTATATTGTTACAAAGGAAAAAATACTTCCTTGCTTACCAGAAGAAGGCGGGCGTTCTCTACTTATGATCGATCTGGGAGTACCACGCAACATTGAACCCCAGGTAGAATCCCTTCCAGGAGTACACCTCTATAACCTGGACGACATTCAGGATATTATAGCAGAAAACCTGGAGCACAGGAAGGCAGAAGCCAGCAAAGCAGAAGTCATTATTCAAGACCAGGTAAGAAGTTTCGTGCGCTGGTACCACCGCCAACGGGTTATCCCCTATATTACTTCCCTGCGTCAAAAGGCTGAAAATGCCCGCCAGCAAAAACTGGCGCAATTTAAAAACAAGCTCTCCGCTCTCTCTCCCAAAGAGCAAGAAACAATCGACAAACTTACCCGTAGCCTGGTAAATGAACTGCTAAGAGATCCTGTGCTGAACATGAAAGATCTGTCTTTAGAGCCCGATTTTGAGGAGGCAGAAAAATATATTATCAAGATCTTGGGAATATAATAAGTATAATACGTGACTAGGGGAGAATTGTTAAAATGCATGCTGAAGGTAAACAATTATTATAAATTCTGTTAGCGCTAACTAGATAGCAAAACGGGGAGGAAAGTGATGATTAGCGTTACCAAGCTCTTATGCAAAAGTGCCGACCACTATGGTGATAAACTGCGTTACGGCATCCCCTCCCGGGGAGAAGTTCAAGGCACCACAGGGAAATGGGGTCCCGTGGTGGTTTGGAACTGTACGCGCACCTGCAATCTGAATTGTGTTCACTGTTACTCCGCCTCTGAAAAATGTGCCTACGAGGGAGAACTCAGCACGGAAGAAGCACGCAAGTTTATCGATGACCTGGCAGTATTTAGGGTGCCTGTTCTACTCTTTTCCGGGGGGGAGCCCCTAATGAGAAAGGACTTCTATGAACTGGTAGATTATGCTGCTTCAAGGGGACTACGTGCCACGATATCCACCAACGGAACTCTGATCGATGCAGAGGCAGCGCGGCAGTTTAAAAAAGTTGGTATCGGATACGTGGGGGTTAGCCTCGATGGAATCGGTGAAAACCACGACCTTTTCCGGGGTCATAAAGGCGCCTTTGACAGGGCTTTAAGGGGTATTTACCACTGCCTGGCGGCTGGATTAAAGGTTGGGGTTCGTTTTACCGTAACCCGTCACAACTTAATAGAAGTGCCCGAAATTTTCCGCCTGGTTAAAGAAGAAGACATTCCAAGGCTCTGCTTCTATCACCTGGCATATTCTGGACGGGGAAGCGATATGGTAAAAGAAGATATTTTAGCAGAAGAGAACCGCGAGCTGCTCGATTACATCGCCGAAGAAGTGCTGACCATGGAGAAGTCAGGGAACCTGAAAGAGATATTAACAGTGGATAACCACGCTGACGGCGTCTATCTTTACTTGCAAATGAAAAAATCAAACAAAAAGGCAGCAGAACGGATTTGGGAACTTTTATCCAGTAACGGCGGAAATCGTAGTGGTATAGCAATTGCGGCTGTGGACAATGAAGGTTTTGTCCATCCCGACCAGTTTACCCCCAACCATGTTTTCGGTAACGTAAAAGAGTGCTTTTTTGGCGACATCTGGACAGATACTTCTCACCCCATTCTACGTGGTCTGAAAGATCGAAAACCTCTGCTTAAAGGTCGTTGCAGCAAATGCCGGTGGCTAACTGTTTGTAACGGCAATTTCCGCTCCAGGGCAGAGGCGGTATGTGGCGACTTTTGGGCACCTGATCCTGCCTGCTATCTGACAGATAAAGAGATTTTTGATGGGGGTTAAAAGATGAAACTCATCTCCTGGAACACAACGCGAAAATGCCATCTTCACTGTCGACATTGCTACAGAGATGCAGGTGAAACAGAAGCTGGTGAGCTTTCCACGGAGGAAGGCAAAAAACTCCTTGGCGAAATCGCCGAAAGCGGTTTTAATATTATTATCTTTAGCGGTGGAGAGCCACTCCTGAGAGACGATATTTTAGAACTTACCTCCCATGCCAGGGGACTGGGACTTCGGCCCGTATTCGGCACGACCGGTACCACTATTACCCGAGAGATGGCCCGGCGATTAAAACAATCGGGAGCAGTGCGCATGGGTATAAGCCTGGACAGCGCCGGCAAAGATTTTCACGATGAACTTCGCCAGGTTCCTGGTAGTTGGCATAAAGCAGTAGAAGGGATGAAAAACTGCCGCAAAGAAGGACTGGAATTCCAGGTACATACCACGGTAGTGGAAAAGAATTATGATGAATTTGAGCAGATCACCGATTTTTCTGTAGAACTTGGGGCCGAGGCCCACCATATTTTTTTCCTGGTACCCTCCGGCCGGGCCCTGAATATGGAAAGGGAAGCCTTAAGGCGCGAAAAGTACGAAAAACTGCTGCAACGTATTTTGAACAAACAAAAAGAGGTCTCCCTGGAACTCAAACCCACCTGTGCTCCACAATTCATGCGCATAACCGCCCAAAAAGGAATCACAACCCGTTTCAGCCGCGGGTGCCTGGCGGGAACAGCCTATTGCTGCATTACTCCTAACGGAGATGTAAATCCCTGTCCCTACCTGCCCGTGAAGGTAGGAAATGTTCTGGAGATCCCCTTTTCCCGAATTTGGCGGGAAGGTGAAGTGTTTAATCGCCTGAGAAACGAAAAACTGGGGGGCAAATGCGGTGAATGCCGTTACTTGGAAACCTGTAGCGGCTGTCGCGCCAGAGCCTATTATTATGAAGAGGATTATATGTCACAAGATCCTTGGTGCCTGTATGAACCTTCTACCAGGGAGGGGAAACCTGTTGGAGAAAATCGATAAAGAACTTTTAAACCACTTGCAAAATGATTTTCCTATCAGCAGCCGCCCTTTTCTGGAAATAGGTCGACTTCTGGGCATCTCCGAAGAAGAAGCCCTGGAAAGGACTAACCGTTTAAAGAAAAAGGGCTATATTCGACGTATCGGTGGGGTTTTCCATTCCCCGGCACTTGGTTTTACCAGCACCCTAACGGCAGCACGGGTAGATCCCCAAAAACTGGAACATATTGCAAAACATATAAATGCTTACAGGGGAGTAACCCACAATTATGAACGCAATAACAGTCGCTACAATCTCTGGTTTACGCTAACAGGAGCGAGCGAGGTGGAAATTGACGCTCTCCTGGAACAGGTAAAGGCTATGGAAGGTGTTGAACAGGTGATGAAGCTTCCTGCCCTGAGGCTTTTCAAGTTGAAATTCAACCTGACCTTGAAGTAGAGGTGTAAAGAGGTGTAAAAAAGTGGACTCTCTGTCGAAAAAAATCATAACTGCCATACAAGGAGATATCCCCCTGACACGGGAGCCTTACCGGGAACTGGCCAGGGAAGTTGGCATTTCCCAGGAAGAACTATTGAACCGCCTGACCCAAATGAAAAAGGATGGGCTGCTTAAAAGGGTGGGCGCTATTTTGCACCACCGCCGCTCAGGATTCGTAGCAAATGCCTTGGTAGCCTGGTGTGTACCTGAAGAAATAGTAGAAGATATCGGGCACTTAATGGCCTCTTATACTGAGGCCAGCCACGTTTACCAGCGCCCCTCACATGCGGGGTGGCCGTACAATATCTATACCATGATCCACAGCACTTCCCGGGAAAAATGTGAAAAGGTAGTGAAAAAGATATCTATGGATTCAGGAATCAAAGATTACTTAATTCTATACAGCACCAGGGAATTTAAAAAAACCAGCATGAAGTATTATGCCGACTGAAAGCCTGAAAAAGATAATTTTATAAAGGTTAACACTACCAATGCTCCGCAATATATTCCGATAACTCCTTGGGGGAGAAAAACTTCCTCCTGTAAGAAAGTCCCGGCCTACGCACCACTATCAAAGGGATACTGAGCATCTGTGCTGCCGATACCTTCTCCTCCAATCCCCCTGCTTTAGCGCTTTCCTTGGTTACTACCACCCCTGTCCGGAAATACTGGAATAGCACTTCATTTACCTCCTGAGAAAATGGACCCTGCATAGCGATGATCTGCCGCGGCTTCAAACCCAGATCTGCACAAACCTGTAGCGAAGTGGCAATAGGCAGAACCCGCACGATAAGGCGCGAAAGGCCCACGATTCCTACAAAATATTCCAGCTTACTGCTACCGATAGTTAAAAACACATTTCCTGAAAATGACGCTGCCAAGCGGGCAGCTTCTTCCATATCCTCTACGCCGTGAATATCTGGCAAATCCTCCCAGGAAACGCCTTCTCTCTCCAGGCAAATCAGCTCCACTCCGGTTTTTGTACAAGCCTGCTCCGCATTTTTGGATACTTCTATGGCAAAAGGATGGGTAGCGTCAACAACCACCTTAATCCCGTGATCTCGTATTACCTTTTCCATCTCCTCTGCTCCCAAGTGGCCGCATAGAATTCTCCCCTCAAAATCCTCCCTGAGAACCATCTCACCTGTAGGAGTAGCAGAGGTAGCCATGGCAGGAATCCCTGCCTTCTGTAACATCTCAACCACCAAGCGCCCACCTTGCGTTCCTGCCAGCACGAGGATCATAAAGGATATCCCCTGGGAGTAATAAATAGCTCTTCATTTACATAACTCTGGCTGTTACCGATAACTACAACGGTAGCCATATCCATATCGTGCTCCAAAATTTGACCCAGTACAGTAACGGTTTTACTCTCGCCTTGACGAAAGGCATTACGAACAATTCCTACCGGCGTCCCTTCATTACGATAACATGAGAGGAGTTCCTGCGCACGCTCCATTTGGGTTACTCTCCCCCTGCTACGGGGATTATAGAGGACAACGACAAAGTCTCCTTCTCCTGCCTGCCGCAACCTTTTTTCAATCAGTTCCCAGGGTGTCAAAAGGTCGCTGAGGCTGATTACGGCAAAATCATGCATCAAAGGGGCACCCAACAGGGCAGCAGCAGCACTGGCAGCTGTTATTCCGGGCACCACCTCCACCTCCAGGGTAAAAGTTTCTTTTTCTAAAATTTGCAAAGCAATACCAGCCATGCCGTAAATCCCGGCATCCCCGCTGCTTACCAGGGCTACTTTTCCACCCTGTACTGCTTCGCCAATCGCCCTTCGGCAGCGTTCTTCTTCATTACGCATGGGAGAAGAGATAATCTTTTTTCCCTCCAGCAGATTCTCCTGCTGTTCCTCCTGCAACTCCTGCAACAGCTCAATATATCTTTTGTAACCCACTATAACGTTGCACTCCCTGATAACTCGAAAAGCTTTAAAAGTCATGTTTTCCTTATCACCAGGCCCGATACCTACCAGGTATAATTTTCCTTTATCCATTGTTTCCTCCACATTGCAGGTGATAAATTCCCAGATAATAATACATCAACAACTCCGTAACTCTGGCCCAAAATGGGCCCCCTCTGGTTAACAATTGCTCTCCCAAGGGTTATCCAGGCGCACGAAGGCCTCCCCCAGGGCAACTGTTACCCCGTTGTAGCTGCGTTTATTAAGAATAAGCCTTCCGTTTCCGCTACCCAGGTAGGCACAGGGTTCTGCCACTGCAGAGACTCCTATCTGTTTTTGAACAAATGAAGAAGCCTCAAAGCGTTTTTCCACTTCCCTAATCTGCTCCAGGGTTATAAGACGTAAAGGAACTGCCAGCTTCTGGGTCGCCAGTAAAAGACCCGGCTCATTTTTCTTAACCTCTACGGTAGCCAGAAGTGAAAGACTATCTTCAACGCGTCCCGCTTCTTCCAAGGCCCGCCCCAGGCCGGAGAGAACGCGAGCAGCGGATACGCCCTTGCGGCATCCCACACCGGCCACGATATTGCGAGGCCTTAATGTAATATAAGGCAACTCCTGCGGCAAGCGGGGTAGTGTTTTACGGTTAGTAATAAACACCACCCCCGTGACCTGGTCGTTCTCTTCACAGAGGGCATAGATCTCTTCCTGGCTATGCGCAGTTTTTATGTTGCCGGGAAGATGAAACTGAAAGGCATCATCAGTATAGATCAGCAGGGGTTCACCCCTGATCTGGGCAGTGCTAATTTTTTTTAAGTTCGTCAAATTTTCCAGAACCCACCCCCAGCGCCTGGCCAGCAGGTCAAAGGCAAGAACCCCGTGCCGGTCGGTTGAGGTGGTAATAACCGGTAGCGCTCCCAAAGCTTCACCCAACTTATGGGCAAGCTCGTTTGCACCTCCAAGGTGGCCAGAAAGAAGACTGATAGCAAAGCGACCACCATCATCAACCACTACTACAGCAGGGTCCATGGCCTTGCCCTTGAGGTAAGGCGCGGTAACTCTTACCGCAATACCTGTCGCCATCACCAGCACCAGGGCTTCAAAACGGTGAAAAATGGTACCTATAAAGTCCTGCAGTCCACCTTCAAAGCGTCTTAGGTCAGAGGACTGTTCCGATTTCACCAACGCGGCAGGAGCAAAAATAGGAACATAGGGATACGAACACTGTATCTTCCTGGCCAGTTCGACACCGTCTACAGAAACGGCAATGACTGCCAGTTTCATGAGCGGCTCTCCCGGTAGCCGTGGGAAAAAGACTTATCGTAGAGTTTGGAAAGCTCATACTCGCTGCCCAAGAAGTGGCCCACCAGGATAAGAGCTGTCTTCTCCACCTGCTCCTGGCGCACACGCCCGGCAATATCGGCCAGGGTCCCGGTGATCACCTTTTCATCAGGCCAGGAAGCCCTCTGTATTACGGCCACAGGTGTATTTTTCTGGTACCCATGAAGCAACTCGGTCACAACTTTTTCCATCATGTGTACGCTCAGGAAGATAGCCATGGAACAACTGTGTCTGGAGAGGTCTCTTAAGCGCTCTTTTTCCGGCACCTCCGTCCTCCCCTCTACTCTTGTCAAAATAACCGTCTGGGAAACCCCGGGGAGGGTATACTCCTTGCCCAGCGCAGCAGAAGCAGCAGAAAAAGAACTGACCCCCGGCACAACCTCACAGTCCAGGCCACGAGCCTCCAGGATATCTAACTGTTCTCTTACCGCACCGTAAATTCCTGGATCACCTGTATGAACCCTGGCTACCATTTTTCCTTTTTCCGCGGTGGGCACAATTTCGGCCACCACTTCCTCCAGTGTCATACCAGAGCTGTCCATCACCCGGCAGCCTTCTTTAACTCCTTCCAAGAGGCGGGGATTAACAAGGGAACCGGCATAGATAACAAGGTCCGCCTTTTTGATAAGGTTGGCCCCTTTCACGGTGATCAGCTCCGGGTCACCGGGACCGGCTCCGATAAAATAGACTTTTGAGATCATGATCTCTCCCTTCTGGCCAGGATAAGGGAAAAATAGGAAAATTCCCTTGTTTCTTCCTTATCGTTGAGGGAAGAGAAATCTCTTATCTCCTCCTCCTCGTAACCACATTTATCGACAAAAACACTGTCCTTGAGGAAACCGGCTTCTGCTAAAGCCTCCCGGATGGTCTCCAAATAAGGGGAAACCTTCATCAGAACCAGGTTGTCGAACTGTTTTAGCTCTTGCGGGGAAGCTTTTGTGTCAGGTCCCCAGGGAATAATGGCGATCTTCCCCTCTCCTTCCCCCAGGGGGAATCCGGCCGCAGCTGCTGCAGCGCAGAATGAGGGGATGCCCGGCACTATCTCTGTCCTGTAGCCCTCTTCTTGCAATTGTTTAGAGAGATAGATATAAGTACTGTAGAGCATAGGATCGCCGATGGTAAGAAAAACAACCCTTTTTCCCAGCTCCAGCTGTTCCCGTACCTTGGCGCAGGACTGTTCCCAGCTTTTTTCCAGCTCTTCTCTCACCCGGGTCATGGGAAAGAAAAGGGCAAGCAGGTTATATTCCTGCGGTAGATGCTCGCTGGCTATGGCATAAGCTGTGCTTTCTTTATGGCGATGGGATTGGGGTATGCATACTACATCAGCCCTTTTCAAGACGTTAACCGCCTTCAGGGTTAACAGCTCCGGGTCTCCCGGGCCCACACCCACGCCGAATAAGACACCCTCAGGCAAAGGGCTCCACCTCTTTTCTGGCCGAGATGATAAAAACAGGATTAAGCGGTTTCAACATGGTCCCTTTCCCCCCAGGACCGGGTTCTCCCCTGGCGCAGGAGAGGGAAAGCAGATCGATAGAGGTAAAATTCAGCTCCCGCAGCAGCTTCATACTGCTGTCCAGGGTTTCCAGAAGGAGACAGTTCACAACCAGGATTCCTCCGTCTACCAAAAGCTCATTGCATCTCTCCAGGATCTCGGCAAGCCTGCCACTGCTACCCCCGATAACGATACGGTCTACGGACCTTATTGTGCCCAAGGCCTCAGGAGCGGTGCCGTGGATCGTTTGTATATTAGAGACACCAAAGGCGCGGGCATTGTGCCCAATGAGTTCTACCCCTGCCGCCCCTTTTTCGACGGCGGTCACCATTCCTTCCTTCAGCAGAAGAGCAGCCTCCACGGAAATGGAACCAGTCCCCGCACCAATATCTAACAGGTGATGGTTGGGCAAAAGGCGTAATTTTGAAAGAGTCAGGGTGCGAACCTCTTCTTTGGTCATGGGAACTTCCTCCCGAAGGAAAAGGTGGTCCGGGATGCCAGGGGTTATATATTCCCATCTTTGGTTCATCATTCTTCACCGCTTTCAGTGACAATGATCATCAAATTAGGATTAGCAACTTCCTCTTCCCGAAGATCTTCCAACCTGCCGGCCATGATTCTTTCCTCCGGGTAGGAAAGCTTTTCACCCACAAATACTTTCCTGCCCTGGAACCCTTCTTCTAGAAGCCTACCGCAGATAGCGGCGGGCGTCCACCTATTGTCAGTAAAGATTACCACCTTGCTGCTGCCCTTTATAAGGGGGGCTATATCCTTCTCCTCCCTACCGTGCAGGCTCAGGATAAGAGCATCATGCCAGGAAAGCTGCAGGCAGGCACAAAAATATTGCAGAGCACTTATTCCAGGAACTACTTCCAGGGCTTCTTCCGGAAAATGGCGCCGCAGGATCCCCAGCATACTGAAAAGACCCGGGTCTCCGGAGACAAGGACGCCCATCCTCTTTCGACCGTAATGTTCCCTCAAGTAGTTCAGGACAGGCTCGAGAGAACCTTTTAAGGGTAATTTCTCCTGGGATAACTCTTGAAAGAGAGAGAGGTTTCTTTCCCCGCCTACAAGCACGTGGCATCTTTTTGCCAGTTCCCAGGTTTTAGGCGGGATATACTCCCTGGATCCCGGACCCACTCCCAACACTAAGATCTTTTCCAAGTATATTCCTCCACAAGTTTCCTGGCCCGGTCGTCTATTCCCAGGATGCCCTTTTTAAGGCTAAAAAGAACGGTCCCTATTTCCATCTCACCCGAGACATAGTCCTGGGCCCGAAGGCTTACTTTTTCCGAAAACTTCTCATAAAGATCTTGCTGCGGAAAAACTTCCATTACCGTCAACATCTCTTCCACGGAACTACAGCTTTGCAGCTTATGAATAGTCTGGCGGCTCGCCCCCCGCAGTGCAGCTTGAGCGGCGAAGATTTCAAAGCGAGCATCGGCAACGCGACTGTGGGTGTGGAAAATACCCGCCGCCACCTTGAATAGTTTGCCAATATGTCCGACCAGCACAAGCCTTTTCACTCCGTGGTGCCGACATTCATCCAACATAAATCCTGCAAAATTGCTCATTTTAAGCACCCTTTCCTGGGGAAGAAAGAGCTGTTGTAACGCCACATTTTTGCCCAGGTTGCCAGGCACAAGAACGAGAAAATCGGCATAGGCAGGCAGCAAGCGTTGCAACTCCAGGGAAAGAATCTCCTTAAAAGCATCCTCGGACATAGGTTCTACAATCCCTGTAGTCCCCAGGATAGAAAGACCGCCTTCCACACCCAACCTGGCGTTAAAAGTCTTCCTTGCTGTCTCTTCCCCTCCCGGAATACTGAGAGTAACCAGTGCACCTGTAGCGGGAGGGAGGACGGAGGTAGTTTCATGGGTTATCATAGCCATAGGAACGGGATTTATAGCGGCTCTTCCTACCTCTACCTGCAAGCCGGGTCTGGTAACCCGCCCCACTCCCTCCCCCGCCCTGATCTGTATCTCTGCCCCTTCCTGGAGCTTCTCCACAGAAGCAAACACCTTTAATCCGTCGGTTACATCCGGGTCATCCCCCGCCATTTTGGTTACTGAACAGGATACAGAATTCTCGCTGCGCCGGATATCTTCTACAGGCAACTCCAGAGTGATACCGGCAGGAGTGGAGATAGATACTTGCTCCACCTGCTTCTTGCTAAAAAGCATCAAAGCGGCAGCCTTGGCTGCGGCAGCAGCACAGGAACCTGTGGTGTATCCCCTGCGCATCCTTCTGCCCTTGTTTATAGTTGTCTCCCAGGAGATCACCGGGTCCGTGCCTCCTCCTGCAGCATATAGAGTATGGCGTTCATAATAGCCACGGCCACGGTACTTCCGCCCTTCCGCCCCCTAGTGCTTATGTACGGAACATTCCGGGCCATCAGTTCGTCCTTGGATTCTGCTGCACCTACAAAACCCACAGGAACCCCGATAACCAGGGAAGGGTTCAGCTTGCCCTCTTCTGCCATATTCAGTATTTCCAGCAGTGCCGTAGGAGCATTTCCGATAATATAAATATCGCTGCTATTTTCCCTGGCAGCGTAGCGGATATTGGCCATAGAACGTGTTATCCCGGCGGCAGCAGCTATTTCTTTCACGCTTTCGCTGCCCACAAAGCACTCTATACTCGCTCCCAGAGAAGCCAGCACGGTTTTATTAACCCCAGAAACGATCATCTGTGTATCAGCCACTATTCTACAATCTCCGCTAAACAGGGCCTCCTTCGCTGCTTTCAGAGCATAAGGGGAAAAAACCACCAGATCGGCATAATCAAAATCTGCGGTAGCATGGATAATGCGCCTGATAATTGTTCCTTCACCGGGAGGGAACACCCTCTTTCCCAGAAACTCCTCTATTATTTTCATGCTCTTCTCTTCAATAGCAGCAGGATTCGTCAGATAATCTTTTAACACTTGTTTTCCAGTCTCCTTTTCTTATATCTTCGGCACTGAGCTAGAAAGTGATCCGCAAGCCCCGGATTGCTATAAAAATGCAAATGGGGATAAGATGCCAGAAGGGAACCTTTTGTTATACCGCATCTCCAACTTTTCGGGCTTTCACTTTCCCCGTTTTTGCTGACCAACAGGCTGTAGGAATTCTCCTCCCCCTCCTCCAAAAGCGAGTAGTGAAATTCGTGGGCCCGGTAGCTGCTGCCTTTCTTGCCCAGCACGTTATCAGACTGCATCTCCACTTCCACGTAGCCAAAACGCCGGAGTTTTCCCGTTATCCTGGTTCTTCCGGGGAAAGCCCCTACCATTTTACGCAGGAAACCTTCTTCGTCGATAATCCCCTGGGAAAGATACATAAGCCCTCCGCATTCCCCGTAAACAGGCATTCCTTTTTTTATGGCGAGCCGCATTTCCTCTCGCAGGGACAGATTAGCTTCAAGCTGGAAGGCAAAAATCTCCGGGAATCCTCCTCCCAGGAGCATACCGTCCAGGGAGGCAGGAAGGGAGCTGTCTTCCAGAGGGCTACAGTAAATGAGCTGCGCACCCAGGTATTCCAGCAGCTCCAGGCTGTCCTGGTAATAAAAATTAAAGGCACTGTCCCTGGCCACCGCCAAGCTTACCTCTTCTTTCACCGGAGGAAGAATCAAGTTGGGGCGGCTAAACCCGAGAGAATAGCCTCCCGCCAGGGCGGTAAATGCCTCCAGGTCTACCGTTTTGCGAAGAGTGTCCCCCAGGCGTTCCAGCAGCTCCTTCAACCCCTTGATTTCCGAGCTGGGCACCAGCCCCAGGTGCCTGCTTGGGAGCTGGATAAATTCTTCCCGTGGCAGATAACCCAGGACTTTGACTCCTGTATCTCTTTCCACTGCTTCTTTGAGCAGGCGGTAATGCTTTTCGGTCTTGATATTATTGAAAATGACACCCACAAGACTGACCCGTGGATCATACTGCTTATAACCCAGCACCAGGGCCGCTGCACTGGCCGCCATTCCACTTCCATCGACAACCAGCACCACCGGCAGGTTTAAAACGCGGGCCAGGTGGGCAGTGCTGCCCAGATCACCCCCGGCTCCTTTCCCATCATAAAGGCCCATAACACCCTCTACCAGGCTAAAGTCAGCCCTTTCGGCATTTTTGAGAAACAGGTAGCGCAGGGTATCTTCACTCAGCATCCAGCTGTCCAGATTGCGGCAGTGAAGACCTGTAATAAAACTGTGAAAGGCAGGATCAATATAATCCGGGCCCACTTTAAAGGGCTGAACCTTCATAGAGCGAGAAAGGGCCTGGAGAATGCCCATAGTCAAGGTTGTTTTGCCCACGCCACTGTGGGTTCCGGCCAAAATAAGAGCGGGTGCCTCCAGCTCAGATCTCCTCTTTTCCGGTAAAAGTTTCAGCTCAGCTCCATAATGTGGTAGAGCTTTTCCATATCCAGGCTTTCAGTCAGGATAGAAGCCAGTCGGTCATAGCTTTCTTCCCGCCGTTTCTTGGTTTCCATCACTATCTTAGTGTCAAGGGGAGGAAGACCCCTTTTTACCCGCAAGGCATTCAGCCAGCGGTGCCTGAAGAGGTCGTTATGGAATAGGTTATGCAGGTAGCTTCCCATGATACACATATCTTCCGAGGCCAGGCCGATAACTTCTTCTTCCTGATCCTCCGGCAAAACACTGATACAGGGCATATCCCGGGGGGCGGTGCTGCCGCCGTGGCGTATCTCGTAACCTTCCAGTTCCAAGCCGGCCAGATCCCCCCAGGCCTTGTGGGAAGAAACCCTGGCTTTAACCTGGCGGGTCAATTTCTGGGAACAAAATGTAGTGGTCATGGGCAATAAATTAAGCCCCTTAATCTCCGCCACCTCCCTGCTTTCTGTTCTATCGGGATCCAAAAGTGTCTCTCCCATCATCTGAAAACCACCACAGATCCCAACCACATGGGCCCCTTTATGGTACGCCTCCTGGATCTGTCGGGCGCATCCTGAAGAATTTAAAAAGAGCAGGTCATTAGTAGTATTCTTGGTGCCGGGAATAATTACGGCATCGGGAAAGCCTATTTTCTGGTGAGGTTCAACATAACGCAGCGTAACATCCTCTTCCGCCTCCAGGGGATCGAAATCTGTATAGTTAGAGATGTGGGGAAGCTTAACCACGACGATGTTTAGTTCGTCACCGCTTCCTGTTCCCGCTTTCTTGTCCTGCAGGGATACCGAATCCTCTTCTTCTATACCCAGATCTTTTATAAAGGGGACAACGCCCAGCACTGGCAAGCCTGTGCGTTCCTCCAGGAAATCCAGCCCGGGCTGCAGCAGGCTTACATCGCCCCTGAACTTATTGATAATAAAGCCCGCCACCTTTTGCCTTTCTTCGAGGGTCAATAGCTCCAGGGTTCCAAGAAGGGAAGCAAAGACCCCTCCGCGGTCTATATCGGCAACCAGGATAACGGGGGCCTCGGCCATAAAAGCGATGCGCATGTTGGCAATATCCCGCTCCTTCAAATTGATCTCCGCCGGGCTGCCCGCCCCCTCGATCACTACCACCTGGTTTTCATTGCGAAGCTTATCCAACGCCTTTGCCACCACTTCCAAGGCCGTGGGCAGATAATTGTCGCGGTACTCCCTGGCGCTCAAATCGCCGTAGGGCTTGCCCATAACGATAACCTGGGCTACCATGTCTTCCTTAGGCTTGAGCAGAATAGGGTTCATCTCTACTCTAGCAGCCAGGCCAGCAGCCTCGGCCTGCACCCCCTGGGCCCGTCCAATTTCCAGTCCGTCTGAGGTTACATAGGAATTCAAGGCCATGTTTTGCGATTTAAAAGGAGCAACCCGGAATCCTTTGCGGTAAAAGTGCCGGCACAGTCCTGCCGCCAGTAAACTTTTCCCCACGTGGGAAGAAGTTCCCTGCAGCATTATACATTTCCCGTTTGCACTCAAGTAAGTTCGCCTCCTGCAGATTTAACTATTAGCGTTTTCCTGGCAAATGCCTTCTCTATGCACATTAGGACTAAATGCTGTAACAGGGCTATTCTTAATATGTTGAGTATGCGCTTAATATATCACATTACACAACCTGAAAACAACCCTCAATACAATAACCTTCAACTACTTGAACCTTACCCTCTTCCAGCGGGCTCGACTACCTGTATTTTGAAAAGCCTCGGTTGGAAATATAAGGTGGCTCTTATCTTTGCCATTCTATTAGCCTGATAGACGCCAGGATGGGCAAAGGCTTTATTTAGAACCCTCTGTCGCTTGCGGGGCCTCTATTACTCCCAAAATCTCCGGCTTCGCTTTTGCGATTAATTTGAGCGCTGCACCTGTAACAAAAGCTTCAATTGCTACCAAAGGCAGATGTCCCACAACCAGGATATTGATCACCGAAAAAGTTCCCTCTGTAAAAGCGAGATCCGTCATTATCAAGAGCAAGACAAGGATGAAGACTGTAGCTGCAACAGAAAAGCCACCCACCAGGGCTCCCCGAAGAAAAATCTGGCGCCCAAACATCATGCTGTGATAGATTTTGTGTGAAAGCAAGGCTAGCACACTCAGCATAAGGGTATTGGCACCCAGGGTTGTTAGACCGCCGTGCTGGAAAAGCACCGCCTGGAGCAGTAGTCCCACAAAAAGAGCAAGCGGGGCACGCCGCCCCAGGATCACCCCCAGTAGTCCGGCAAAGATAGGGTGGATCGTAGAGGGACCCACCGGGATACTGATCAGGGAAACAGCAAAAAAGAAGCCGGCCATCAGGCTTGTCCTGGGAATCTCTTCTTCTTTAATACCTTTTACAGAATAAGCCAGCACAGCAGCGGTTACCCCGGAAGTCACTGCTGCAACTGGTGTGCTGAGTACTCCATCGGCAATATGCATTATCGCCCACTCCTCCAGTAAAATATGTTAAGTAAATAAAAAATGCTCTTTTGCATTTTCCTCTTTTTGATAATTTACTCCCGGTTCACAGAAGAACGGCGGACTGTTTCAAAGAAATCAAACTGCTCTGGCAGCAGGCGGGAAGCCTCTTCTATGGTCCTGGGGTTGTAAGCGCTGTGCTTAAAAAGTTCCGCCAGCAGGGGCAGAGGTAGGCAGGCATTTTTCATCAGCTGTTCATCCCGCATAAGATCTACCGTGCCGCTTTCCAAAACATGCCCCTCTTTCATGACCACAACTTCGTCGGCCCAGGAATAAGCCAGGTCAACATCATGGGTGCTGTAAATAAGGGTTGTGCCCTGTTCTTTCAGTTCGTCGAGGATCTCCCTGAACTGCCTGGAAACAACAGGGTCCAGTCCGGAAAAGGGTTCATCACAGGCCATGACCTGCGGCTTCATAGCCAGTAGCCCGGCTATGGCCGCCCTTTTTTTCTGTCCCAAGCTAAGACAGTAGGGTGGCCGTTCGGCCAAATCTTCAATGCCCACCCTGTGCATGGCTCCGTAGACCCTCTTTTCAATTTCGCCCTGGTCAAGCTTCAAGTTCCGCGGGCCAAAAGCAATATCCCCGTATACCGTCGTGGAAAAAAGTTGGTTGTCAGGATTGTCGAAGAGTAGCCCGACCTCCCGGCGCACTTTATAAATATTCTCCTTGCAAACCAGTTGGTCCATAACCTTAACGCTTCCTTCTTGAGCAGGGATGGTCCCGTTGATATGGTATATCAAGGTGGTTTTGCCACTGCCGTTGGTGCCTATTATAGCCGTCTTTTTCTGCTTCTTAATCTGCAGGTTAACCTGGTGCAAGGCCACGGTCCGATCAGGGTAAGCATAGCTTAAATTATGTATTTCCAGGGCATAAGCCATTAAAATACCACCTGTTCTATAATAATTAACAGCATTAAAAATACGACCGGGAATGCCGCTACGAATATATCGCGATTTTTGATCTGCCTGGGCTTGCCCACCGGTATGCTGCCCTGAAACCCTCGTGAGGTCATGGCCCGGTAAACAGTTTCCGACCGATTTATGGATTTAATCAATAGCCCTCCGGCCAGTTCACCGTAAATCGGAAGCGAACTTAAGCTTAAGCGGGGTATGAATAACCTTGCTTTAAGGGCCCTGATGGTAGTCTCCATTTCCTGGATAAACAAAAATCCGTACCTATAAGCCAGGTAGATAACCATGGTGATCGCCGAGGGAACCTTTAAGTGCTCCATCGCCTCGAGCATCTCCTCAATGGGCTGGTTGGTAAAGACAAAAAGGGTAAAGGTCATGGCTGTAAGCGCTTTCATCAAAATCAGGGCGGCAAGAACGGCGCGGCTCGGGTCCGGAGGAAAACCTGCTCCAAAGACAAGGGGTATACCCATAAGGGCCAAAAAAGGGATCAGGACCGAAAGTTTTTTAAGGAGCTGCCAAAGAGAGAGACCGGCCCCTAAGGCAAAAATTGTGGCAAATACCAGGGCCACCCCCAGCAGCAAAAGGTCATTGAGGCTGATTACCCCAAAAACAAAGATAACCCCGGACACCAATTTAGTGCGCGGTTCCCAGGGCAGCCTACTGGTCACAGCACTTTGATTATTATTTATTTCTGGGGCATGGTGGTGATAATGGCCCACTGCTGTACCTCCTCAATTTTCCGGAACGGCAAATTAAAAACTCCGGCCTTCGTTAGATCCAAAGCCAGAGTAATTATCCAGAAAAAAGCGCCTTAGTGAGTTCTCATCGGCGCGTTTTCGCGACCAGCCCTTTCACTCGAAGGGGAACGTAGCGACACTCAGGCAGGTCTCCTGGCTTACAGTCATCGCCTTCCCCCCCTTCCCAGCTTAACAGCCAGTGGATTGATGGGGGCGGCTCGTGCTTACAGTGACGGGATCGCACCGGATTTTCACCGGTTTCCCTCTTCGTCCAAAGAGGACACCTGAATGTATATATTAATTTTTCAATGTCATAATAATAGCAAAGAAAAAGCACTTTGTCTATACCTGTTTCTGTGGCTGCATCAAATGAGCACCTGCTTACCGGCCGAATTATTTGAGAGCCTTGAAAGCCAAAGAAGCTTTCTCCAGGGTTTTCTCGATATCTTCCTCGCTGTGGGAAAGAGATAGAAAGCCGGCTTCAAACTGCGATGGTGCTGTATAAACACCATTTTCTAGAAGGGTCCTGAAATAAACCTTAAAACGCTCCAGATCGGAAGCTGCTGCGGAGGAAAAATCATAAACCTCTTCCCCGGTGAAAAACAGGCTAAACATAGAGCCCACACGGTTCAATTGTACCGGCAGCCCATAAACATCGGCAGCTTCCTGTAATCCCCGGGTTAACATCTCCGCCTTCTGCTCCAGCTCCTTGTAAGAGCTTGATCTGGAAAGGATCTGCAGAGTCCTTATTCCCACAGCCATGGCCAGAGGGTTTCCAGAAAGGGTGCCGGCCTGGTAAACCGCCCCTGAGGGGGCGACCAATTCCATAATCTCTTTCTTTCCGCCATAAGCTCCCACCGGAAAACCGCCCCCGATGATTTTTCCAAGAGCCGTCAAATCCGGAATAACACCATAATACTCTTGGGCACCACCATAAGAGATACGAAACCCCGTCATAACCTCGTCGAAAATGAGCAGACAGCCATAGCGAGTGCAAAGTTCCCGTAAACCTTCCAGGAAACCAGTTTTAGGAGGCACCACCCCCATATTACCAGCCACTGGCTCCACGATAACTGCGGCTATCTCCTCCCCCTGCTCTGCAAAAATTTTGTTGACTGCACCAAGGTCATTATAGGGAGCCGAAAGGGTATCCCTGGCTGTCCCTGTTGTTACACCGGGACTGTCGGGAAGGCCAAGGGTCGACACTCCAGAGCCTGCCTTAATTAAAAGGGAGTCGCTGTGACCATGGTAGCAGCCCGTAAACTTGAGAATTTTCCCCCTACCCGTGTAGCCACGGGCCAAGCGCAAAGCTCCCATCACCGCTTCGGTGCCGGAGTTAACCATGCGTACCATCTCCAGGGAAGGAACTGCTTCCACAACCTGTCGGGCCATCTCCGTTTCCTGTACGGTAGGTGCTCCAAAACTGGTTCCCCTGGCAGACACCTCCCTGATAACCTCTACAATTTCGGGGTGGGCGTGGCCCAAAATAAGGGGTCCCCACGAACAAACATAATCAATGTAGCTGTTACCGTCCACATCGTAAACCCTGCTTCCCGAACCTCTTTCCAGGAAAACAGGATCTCCTCCTACTCCTTTAAAAGACCTTGCCGGGCTATTTACTCCTCCAGGTATATACTGCACTGCCTCTTTGAAAAGTTCTGCCGATCTAGAGAACAAGTTACCACCCCCATATGGAAATAGTTTGATATCGGTAAAATGGCTGCTAAACCTTTACCTATATTTTTTCATCCTGCAGCCAAAGAGCAGCTTCTTTGGCATGGTAGGAAATAATAAGATCCGCTCCTGCCCGTTTTATAGAAAGAAGTGATTCCAGGACAACTCTTTTCTCTTCCAGCCAACCCTCTTTCGCGGCCGCTTTGATCATAGCATATTCTCCGCTAACATTGAAAGCTGCTACTGGACAAGTAACCCTTTCCTTTACAGCCCGTATCACATCCAGGTAGGAAAGGGCCGGTTTCACCATAATCATATCTGCTCCCTCTTCCAGGTCCTGACCGGCTTCCTTGAGAGCCTCCCTTACATTGGCAGGGTCCATCTGGTAAGTGCGGCGGTCTCCAAAGCTGGGCGCGGAACCGGCGGCTTGGCGAAAAGGGCCGTAAAAGGCCGAAGCATATTTTGCCGCATAAGAAAGGATAGGTATATGGGTATAGCCTTTCCCGTCCAAAGCAGAACGTAGAGAGGCAACTCTACCGTCCATCATATCAGAAGGAGCGATTATATCCGCTCCTGCCGCGGCATGAGAGAGTGCCACCTGGGATAGAACTTCCAAAGTGGGGTCATTTAAGACCTCTTTTCCCTGGATGATACCACAGTGACCGTGGTCGGTATACTCACAGAGGCAGACATCTGTTACCACCAATATATCCGGATACTTTTCCTTTATTGCTCCTATTGCTCTCTGCACCACCTCCTCCGGATCGAAAGCCGAAGTTCCCACTGCATCCTTATAAAGGGGTATCCCAAAAAGAAGAACTGCCAAAATACCTCGTTCTCTGGCTTCCTCTACCTCGTCCAGGAGAATATCTATGGAAAACTGATAGGTCCCGGGCATGGAAGGGATAGAATTTTTTACACCACTTCCATGGGTGACAAACATGGGATAGATGAAATCTGATACCTGAAGGTGAGTCTCCCTGGTCATCTTCAAAATGGCCTCACTGCCGCGTAAACGGCGAGGTCTTTCTTCTGGAAAGGACAATGCTATTACCTCCTCTTGCAGGTGTCTATCTTGCTTAAAATGGCCTCTATCAGTCCCTCCACGGTATAGTGTTCTGCTTCAATATCAACCGTCAGGCCTTCTTCACGAATAGCCGCACTGGTAATAGGGCCGATACTGGCCAGCATTATTCCTTTCAAAAAAGGCTTGCCCTCTTCCCCCAAAATCTTTACAAAATTGTGGGCCGTTGAAGAACTGGTAAAGGTGATAATATCAAGCCCCTTCTTTTCCAACAGTTCCCGTAAAAGAAGAAGGTTTCCTCCTCTAGGGCTGGCCCGGTAAGCTTCTACGTCATCGACCTTGGCCCCCATGGAATCTAGCATTTCAGGAAGTATTTTACGAGCAATATCTGAACGGGGAAGAAGGACCCTTTCTCCCTGCTTAAGACTGCTGGCCATCGCCTCCGCCAGGGCTTCTGCCCGGTATTCCCGGGGCATATACTCCACTGTCAGACCTTTCGCTTCCAGAGCTTCTCCGGTCTTGGGACCTATGGCACACAGCTTGATCCCCTTTAAGTCTCTTATGTCACGTCCCAGGAAATATAAGCGTTTGAAAAAAAACCGTACACCATTAACACTGGTAAAAACGATCCAATCATACTTTTCAACCTGACCCAGTGCATCGTCCAGGGGCTTATAATCACGAGGGGGAATTATTTCAAGAACCGGAAATTCAAATGACTCTCCCCCTAAATCTTCTATCAGGTCGGAGAAATAACCAGCCTCGCCTGGCGGACGGGTCACCACCAACCGTTTGCCAAATAAAGGCTTGGTCTCCACCCATTGCAGCTGCTCCCGCAAAGAGACAACTTCTCCGACCACCACCACCGCCGGTGGTTTGAAATTCACAGCCCTGGCCTCATTCACTATATTCTCCAGGGTACCTGTCAAGGTCTCCTGTTCGGGGCTGGTCCCCCAGCGGATGAGAGCAGCGGGTGTGTCGGGGCTGCGCCCATGCTCCACCAGTTTTTGAACGATCAAGGATAGATTGGAGATTCCCATGAGAAATACAAGAGTGCCCGAGGAGGTTGAAATCTTCTCCCAGCTGATTCTGCTGCCATCTTTGAGGGGGTCCTCATGTCCGGTAACCACGGTGAAGGTGGAAGTATAATCACGGTGTGTAACGGGAATACCTGCATAGGCCGGCACCCCGACAGCAGAGGTGACACCCGGCACCACCTCATACGGAATCTGCGCACTCACCAGGGATTGGGCTTCTTCACCCCCCCTGCCGAACAGGAAAGGATCTCCACCTTTTAAACGGACAACGGTCTGACCTTCCAGAGCACTTTCTACCAGCACCTTGTTTATCTCTTCCTGGGTAAGGGTATGAGCTTTTGGTGACTTTCCCGCGTAAATAAAGCGCGCACCTGTTGGAGCATAACTCAAAAGCCGGGGGTTTACCAGGTGATCATAAACCACTACATCGGCCCTGCCGATACATTTCTTACCTTTAAGAGTTATCAGGTCGGCTGCACCGGGTCCGGCTCCTACCAAGTATACCAGACCCAGCTTTCCTGCTTTGAAAAGACTATCCATCCATCTCACACCTCGCCTCCTCCAATATGGCTCCTCCTCCTCGAGCAAGAATCTTTTCTCCCAATTTCAAACCGATATCTTCCCCTGAAAGAAGTGAAGCCGTCGCTTCGTCACGCAGCAGCTTGGAGCCATCCAGGGAAGCTATAACCCCCCGGAGATGGATCTCAGCCCCCTTAACTTCTGCCAGCGCTCCCACAGGTACATGACATCCGCCTTCCACTCTGCCGAGAAAAGCTCGTTCCACCTGGACCGCCGTGTGAGTAGGAGAATGGTCCAGAGCATAAACCAAACCGGCCATCTCCTCATCATCACTGCGAATCTGCACTCCCAGGGCCCCTTGCCCGGCTGCGGGTAGACATATATCACTAGAAAGAATCTGCGTTACATGCTTTTCCCACCCCAAACGCTTCATACCGGCCAGGGCCAAGATCAAACCGTGCAGGTTGTTTTCCGAAAGCTTTCGTAAGCGGGTGTTAAGGTTTCCTCGCACCGGTTCAAAAAGCAGGTCGGGACGTAGATGGCGAAGCTGAGCAATGCGGCGAAGGCTGCCGGTGCCCAGCCTGGATCCTTCAGGAACGCTCTTCAAGCTATCTACCTCCCTACCCACAAAAACGTCACGAGGGTCTTCCCTTTTCAACATGGCAGCGACGGAAAGGCCATCGCTGCCAGAGGTGGGAAGATCTTTCATGCTATGTACAGCCAAATCTATCTCGCCAGCCAAAAGAGCGTTTTCCAGCTCTTTGGTAAAAACCCCGGTGCTGCCAAAGTCACCCAGACCGATATTCTGCCTTTCATCGCCCCGGGTCCGTATAACTTTCAAGCTATATTCATAACCGGGCACTGCTGTCTCCAATGCAGAAAGAACTAGCTTTGATTGCGCCAGTGCAAGCTGGCTTCCCCTGCTTCCTATAAAAACAGTTCTCACGAATAAAAACCCCGTTTATTTTTTATAGTATTCAATAAGCTCCACTGCTTTTTGTTCCAATTCATCTAACTCCATTGTCTGAAAGAAATGATAGAATTCTCTGCCTGCCATTTGCCGGAAAGCTTTTTTCCTTTTTCGGGGATCTTCTATAGAGCGGAGGATAAATGAACGCATTTTCCCCAAAAAATCTAAAAATTCCTCACAGTCTTCCGAAAACATCTCTTCCAGCTGCTCTCTAACCATTCGAGCCCAAGCGGGGCTCCTTCCCTCGGTAGATATGGCAATGCTTAAAGGTCCCCGGCTGACCACCGATGGGAAAAAATAGTTGCAGAGAGAAGGATCATCGGCATTGTTTACGAGAATCTGGCGCGATAAGGCGTCCCTGGAAACTCTACTGTTAAGCTCGCGGTCGTCCGTAGAAGAAACAACTAACCAGGCATTATCTAACATGGAAGATTGGTACTCATGGCCTGCATACTGGACCTTTTTTCTATCTACCAGTTCTTGCAAATCCTGGCAGAGTGAAGAACTAACAATAAGGATCCGGGCTCCGCATCTTAAAAGGGTTCTAATCTTGCGGAGCGCAACAGCCCCTCCACCAACCACCAGGCATGTTTTGTTACGCAAATCAAGCATAAGTGGACAGTAATCTCTCAACTGGTTTACCACACTTTCCTATTGTCCGAAAATGAAGAACAAGACGGTTATCAAGCTGTTTCGTCCTCGCCTAAGGATTCAAGGTGTTCCATACTATTAACGCAAACCACTTTAAACGCATCCTCTTTTTTCCGCATCAGACTGACTGAAGCATTATCCACCTTGAGGTCCCAAAGCTGCTGGGGTTTTAGATTCAAATAATGGTGCAGTATAGAACGGATAGCTCCACCATGGGTTACTACAACAACAGCTCCGTCATTCTCTTGAGAAGAAATCTCCCTCAAAAATCTTTTCATCCTCTGGCAGACTTCTATCAGAGTTTCCCCTTCTACAGGGGCACGGTGAAAGGGATCCTTAATCCAGTTGCGTTGCTCTTCCTCAAAATAGCGAGCTATTTCGCTGTGAGTCAAGCCCTCCCACTTCCCAAAATTTATCTCCCTCAACAAAGGGGTCCTGACTGGCGAAATACCATGTTCTCTCCCAATTGGCTCTGCAGTCTTTACAGTCCTCAGCAGATCACTGCTGTAAAGGCCCTTCAGTGGCAAAGAAGAAAACCGCTCAGCCACCCTTTCAGCCTGTTCAATACCCAGAGAAGATAGCTCCACGTCTCCCCACCCTACATAACGTTTTTCTTTATTCGATTTTGTGATCCCGTGACGCACAAGGTAGATCTTCAGCAGCAGTACCCTCCCCTTTTTCGCTTACTCCAGCTTCACTAAAGGTTGCCATCTCATGCAGGATCCGGGCGGAAGCTTCCACTATATGCATGGCCAGCGCGGCACCGGTTCCCTCTCCCAGGCGCATATTAAGGTTTAAGTAAGGCTTCAGCTCCATATATTCTAAAAGCAGGTCATGCCCCGGCTCCTGGGAGAGATGGGAGGGGACAAGGTAGTTCAGAACAAAAGAATTCATCTTCACCGCTACCAGCGCTGCTATAGTAGAGATAAAACCATCAACCACTACCGGGCACCTTGAAGCAGCAGCACCAAGGATCAATCCTGTTAGACCGGCGATCTCAAGCCCACCTACCTTACTTAAAACATCCAGAGGGTCCTTGGGATCGGGCTTGTGTAAAGCCAGTGCTTTTTCCACTGTTGACACCTTATGCCCCAGCTGCTCATCTTCCAATCCCGTACCCCTTCCCACAACTGCAGCGGGCAGATAGCCGGTCAAGGCAGCCATAACAGCACTGCTGGCGGTAGTATTGCCAATCCCCATCTCTCCTGTGGCCAAAACCCGGACCCCGGAAGCAATCTCGTCCCCGGCAATATCTATGCCTGTAATTACCGCTTTTTCAGCCTCTTGACGAGTCATGGCCTTCTCCCGGGCAAAGTTTCCTGTTCCGGACCTTACTCTTGCTGCTGTTACATCTTTTAACCCAAGCTCAGCTGCTACTCCGATGTCAATTATCCTTACCTCTGTCCCTCCCAGCCGAGAAAGCACATTAATTGCTGCCCCCCCGTTCGCAAAGTTGGCTACCATTTGGGCAGTAACCTCGCTGGGAAAAGCGCTGACTCCTTCTTTGGTTACCCCGTGGTCAGCAGCCATAACAACTACTTTCTTGCGAGTCTCCAAGGGAAAATAACCGCAGCTTATGCCACCCAGCTGTACCGCCAGATCTTCCAGCCTCCCCAGGCTTCCCCGGGGCTTTGTTAACTGATCAAGCCTTTGTTGAACCTTCTGCATAGCTTCAAGGTCAAGAGGTTCGATCTTCTCAAGAGTTTTTTTAATTTTCTCATGCATACAGCATCACCTCATTTTATATTTTTTGCAATACTTCCCGCAACCCCTTTATCAGCTTTTCGTTTTCCCTGCGCGATTTTATCGCTATTCGAAAATATCTTTCATCAAGCCCGGGATAATTAGAGGCATCTCTGATCAAAAATGCCCTGGAAGCGAGTTCATCACAAAGCTTGGCGCTAGAAAAACCTTCCTGCTCACCCCTTACCAGCAAAAAGTTAGCCTCCCCGTTATAAACCTTGAGTTTCTCCAATTGTAGCAGTTCTTCCTTCAAAAAATTTCTTTCACGCCTGATAAATTCCAGGGAGCGGGAGAGATGGTCCTTCTGGGAAAGGCAGAAGAGACCGGCCCTCTGTGCCGGGGCATTTACCCTCCAGGGATCTCCGTTTTTCGTCAACAGGTTCACCTCCTGCGGAGGACCGATCATATATCCCAGGCGCAGACCGGGTAAGGCCCACAATTTAGTCAGCGAAGTAACAGTCCAAAGATTGGGATAGTTACTATAGGAAAAGCTATCTTCTAACGGTTTGCCCGTAAAAAGGAAAAAGCTTTCGTCCAAGAAAACCGTCACTCCCCTGGCCTTGGCTTCTTCCAGTATCTTATTCAAGAATTCACTGGGATAGGAAATGCCCGTAGGGTTATTGGGGTTACAAAAAACCAGCACATCTTTAGAGGAGAGGCTTTCAATAGGAAGATGGAGATCCTGGGTGGGGCTTTCCAGGGAAAGAGAGAGAAGCTCTACCCTGGCACCAACTAGCCTGGCTGCTCGTTCATACTCTGCAAAACTGGGGGAAGGTATTATTACCCTTGATGGTCTTTTCCAGAGAAAAAAAAGGTGAATGAGTTCATTGGCTCCATTTCCCACTATTAGCCGCTCTTCCGCTATATTTAAGGAATAGGCTAGAGTCCGGCGCAGTTTCCTGGCATGAGGTGTTGGGTAATTTTGAATGTCGTCATCCAGATGCTTTTTTAGCTCCTCCAGAAGACCTGCCGGAGGCCCCAACGGGTTTATATTACTACTGAAATCGTAGAATTCTGCAGGTGAAATACCGAAGCGCTCTGCCGCTGCTACCAGATCTCCCCCATGCCCTCCTGCCTCCAGGCCTGCAGCCATTTCACCTTACCTCCTTCCAAAAAACAAAGGTATTACCGAGACTTAAAGTAATCCTTTAAATAATAGTAATCCCAGCAAAAATCCAGCCTCAGAAACCTCATTAACTGCCCCCAGCACATCCCCAGTCAACCCTCCCAGATGACGGGCAACAAAATGAGCCAGGAGAAAGCCACCCAATAAAGCAACAGCAATACCGCTAGCAAGACCCGGCAACAGTTCTATGTTCCACCATGAAAACAGGCCCAACACCACTAACCCGTAAAGAAGGGCGCCTGCAAAGTGCTTCCCGGTCAAACCCCTGATAAACTGGCTTCCCAGACCATCTTCCAGGGCGGGTGAAAAAGAGGAACCCACCAGGACTATATTCCACCGTCCGGCGAAAAACATGCCGAAAAAGGCCATGGGCAGAAAGCCGGCCGGTAGTGCCACCAGGGAAGCATATTTAAAGAGATAGAGCACAAACACCGCAAACATGCCTACAGGCCCGACATCACCGCTGCGCATGATAGAGAAAGCCCGCTCCCGCTTCATTCCTCCCACCACTCCGTCGGCAGTATCTGCCAGACCGTCAATATGCAATCCCCTCGTAATAATAAAGGAGAGCATAAGCGCCAAAACCACCATCGGACCAGCAGGTAATAGATGTGCCCCTAACAGGACCAGTCTTCCAAAAAAAAGTCCTAATAGCGCCCCTATCACGGGAAAGTAGGCTGCCCCGTCAGAAAGCTGAATAGGTTTCTGGAAAAAGCGACCTCTCACCGGCAAAATAGTTAAAAAGGTCAATGCCACCATAAATTTTCTCAAAACAAGCCCCCCCAACAAAAGCCCGCTATTAGAGCCAGCAGCAGTGCTCCAAAAAGGACAAACATTGTTGTTCTGTAAAATAAAGCCAACCCTGATAAAAGGTCACTTCTCTGCGGCTCCCGGCCGCTTTCATTTAAAAAAGGCCTGTTCAACTCAACCCCTTTGTAATAATCGGCTCCACCCAGGCGCAAGTCCATAACACCTGCTGCTGCCGCTTCCGGCCACGCACTATTGGGACTTTCGTGCTTTTTCCGATCTGATAAAAGCACTACCCACCCTTTTCTCCAGTTATAGCGATAAATATAACCGCTCAAAATAAAGGCCACAGCAGTCAACCGTGCTGGGAGATAGCTTAAAAGATCATCCAACCGGGCTGCCGCCCAGCCCAGGTAATAATAACGTGTATTTTTATAGCCGATCATTGAATCAAGGGTGTTGACAGCTTTATACAAAACAGCCAGGGGGGCACCGCCAAGAGCTCCATAAAACAGGGGGGCAACCACCCCATCAGCGGTATTTTCAAAGAGAGATTCCAAAGCAGCCTTAACCACACCTTCCTCGGATAGGTTTGCTGTATCACGGCTAACCAGAAACCCGACTCGCCCTCTTGCTTCAACCAGGTTGCCATTTTCCAAAGCTTTATATACATCCATAACATGGCCGGCCATATCCTTCATGGACAACATTGAATACAAGAGATAGACCGTGAGCACAAAGCCAAGCAAGAAATGAAACCGATAGGCGTAATTGACCGCCAGGGTTGTCAGAACAAAGGCTCCGCCGCCCAGGAAAATAACCATGGCCACGCCGGCAGTTCTCTGGGTCCAGGGACTTCTGGAAATATGTAAAAACAACCTTTCCAGGTAGCTGACACTTTTTCCAATAACTCGCACCGGATGAGGAAACCAACGCGGATCCCCAACTACATAATCCAGACCAAAGGCAAGGAGCAGGGCTGAAAGCAAGGTAAGGGGCTCCACCATCAACTAAACCTCTCTTTTCATAAATAAAAACCCCGCCCTTCCAAGCGGAGTTATATA